>CABVAP010000013.1 GCA_902496345.1 uncultured Eubacteriales bacterium | reverse complement strand
AAAATTTATTTTTGCTTACATAAGAGGAGGACGCATCAGGAAACGATAGTTTCCGGCAAAAGTTTTCGTCCACCTTTTTCAAAAGGTGGCCAGAGTTTGAGACGGAGTCTCAAGGTTTTAAAAGGTTTTTGTCTTAGACAAACCTCAATTTAAAGAAAGAGGTGATTTTATTTACGAATTTGTTTTTCACTATGATGAAGACGCAAATAGCGTTGTTAAACTTCCACTTGCTCCAGAAGGAATAAAAACCAATGAAAAAAGCCTTAATAAAACAGTTGAACTTATGGCTGGGGGTGAGGTTTCTATTTTGAAAGGTCTTGCCCTTAGGGATATTGAATTTAAGTTTTTGTTGCCAAAGGATAATACTCTTACACATATTCCAAAAGATGAGTTTAAAGAACCTATATTCTATCTTGCTAAATTTAGAGAGTTTATCCAAAACAAAAAGCCACTTAGATTATCCATAATCAGAAACCAACAAAACGGAACAGCTATTTTTGAGGGAAATATACTTGTTTCTATTGAAGAATATAAGGTTTCTGAAAATGCTGGTGAAGAGGGCGACTTCTGGATTGAAATGAAACTAAAAGAAATTTAAAAAATCTAAAAACTAAAAAACTTAAAAGGGCGATTATATGAAAATCAATGTTATTATTGGTGCTAAAAAAGGTGCTTTTGACGCTACATCTGGTTGTATTAACGATATTTCGCTTACGTCTTACAGACAGGGGAAAGCTTCTGAACTTATATTTACCGTTATGCGAAACGTTGGTACATTCGTTGAAGGGGATTGCGTTCAACTATTGATAAACGATGAAGTTATTTTTCAAGGGTTTGTCTTTACCAAAGAAAGAGATAAAAATCACTTTATAAAAGTTACTGCTTACGACCAGCTTAGATACCTTAAAAATAAAGATACTTACAACTATACTTACAAAAAAGCTTCTGATGTTGTTATGATGATTGTTAATGATTTTAAACTTAAATATGGTGCTATTGACAACTCTAAATATGTTATCGCTAAAAGGCTTGATGAAAACAAAACGTTATTCGATATAATTTTAAACGCTTGCGATATTACATATAAAAATACGGGTAACAGATTTATCCTGTTTGACAAGGGTGGAAGATTGTATTTTAGAAACGAAAAAGATTTGAAGCTTGATTTTTCAATAGCTATTAATGACGGTAGTTTAATTGACTTTAACTGCAAGACTGACATTAATGACGATACCTATTCTAAAGTTAAAGTTTTTCAAAAAGATGATAGAAAGAAAATCTATAAATCTTATTTATATGAAAATTCTGACGGTATTTCTAATTTTGGTGTTTTGCAATATTTTGAAAAACTTCCTACCGAATACAACGAATTTCAAGTTAAATCTTATGCTCAAAATATTCTAAAGGAAAAATGTAGGGTAAAAAGAAACCTATCTATAAAATGCTTGGGACTTGGGCAAGGGGAGCATAACATTAGAGCTGGAAACAGTATCTTTATTGACAAACTTGACATAGGTGAAGAACTTCTAAACGGTTACTACGTTATTACAAAGTGTAAACACTCTTTTGAAAACAATCTACATACTATAGAAATGGAATTTTGACACAAATTGGGAGGGGTATTTTGATTGACTATATCAAACATATTTGTTTTGAACTAATTAATTCTCTTGATTTTTCGGATTTTGTCATTGGTAAGGTTATTTCAACTAATCCTATCCAAATTAAAATTTCGGACAAAGTTATTTTAAACGAAAATCAAATCATACTTACTAGAAATGTTTCGGATTTTGTGACCGAACAAACCCAAAATCCTGAAAATTATACTGATGTTTCTAATGACGATGACTACAAAAAACGAATAAAAGTTACTACATACAACAGACTTGAAGCCGGTGAAATGGTCGCTATTATAAAAGACCATTCTGGGCAAAGATTTCTTGTTATTGACAGGGTTTCTGGGGGTGATTAAATGATTCCTATTAGTTCTGATATTATTCAAAACTCTGTATCTAATGAGCAAACGTCTTACACATATCAAATAAAAAATGATTTAAATCAAATTAAAAACTATACTGACGGTATTTCTGCTATTAAACAGGCTATTTACAAAATACTTATGACTGAAAAAAACAAATTTCCTATTTATGGCGAAAACTATGGCGTATCTTTTGATGACTTAATCGGTCAAAGCATTTATTATGCACAAACAGAAATACCGACCAGAATTACTAACGCTTTATTAAACGATTCTAGAATTTTACAGGTTTATGATTTTTCTTTTCAGAAGCCTGACGAAAAGGGGAATATACTTGTTAAATTTTTTGTTTCTAGTATTTTTGGTGAGGTTGATTTTGAAACGGAGGTGAGTATTTAATGTTTGAAGAAATGACATTTGATTATATACTAAAAACTGCCCTATCTAATGTTTCTGGAAACGTTGACAAAAGAGAGGGGTCTATAATCTATGACGCTATCGCACCCTGTTGTCTTGAATTATCTAAAATATATCAAAATCTAGACGAAGTTATTAAACAGACCTTTGCAAGCTCTGCCGACAGAGAATTCCTTATAAAAAGAGCCGAAGAAAGAGGAATTTATCCTAAAGATGCAACATCTGCTGTTATGAAGGGTGTCTTTAACATTAACGTTCCTATAGGTTCAAGATTTTATATTGATGGTTTGACTTATTTTGTTTCATCAAAAATATCTGATAATGTTTTTGAACTTACTTGTGAAATTGACGGTACAGACGGTCACAGACATTTTGGCAAGCTACTACCCCTTGACAATATTGACGGTCTTGAATCTGCTGAAATTACAGAAATTATCGTTACGGGTCAAGATGCCGAAGATACCGAAGTCTTTAGAAAAAGATATTTTGACAGCTTTTCTGCTCTCGCTTTTGGTGGAAACAAACAAGATTACATAGAAAAAATTAACCTTATTTCTGGTGTTGGTGGGTGCAAAGTTTATCCTGCTTTCTATGGTGGGGGAACTGTTAAAATAGTTGTTATATCCTCTGGTTATGGTAAAATATCTAGTTCATTTGCTAAACAAATTTTACAGCTTGCTGACCCTTACAATTGTAGTGGTCAGGGCGTTGGGTTTGCTCCTATCGGTCACAAAGTATATATCGAAAGTGTTTCTGAAAAACCTATTGATATTATGATAAATATGACATTTGACAGCACTTTCGATGAGGAGTATATACATCAAAAACTTTATGAAATTATTTATGATTATTTTTATGAACTATCTAAGGGTTGGGCCGATACATCTAATATTGATATTTCACCTATGAAAATCGGTACGGAAGTTTTTGAAATAAAGGGAATTAAAAATATTTCTGATGTAAAAGTAAAAGGAGAAGAGTCTTTTTCTATCTACTCTTTACTTGACAACGAAATCCCTATTTTAAACAGCGTTTATGTAAATGACGTTAAGGTGGTGATTTAGTTGTTAATTAATTATATCCCTGATTTTTTACGTGATATATCTAATCTTCAATATATTTTTTCTTCCCTTGATATTCAAGTTGATAAAATATACGATTTCCAACAAGAAATTTTATCTGGGCAATTTATATATTATTGCAATGAAAAATTTATTCAGATATTTGAGGAAATGTTATCTATTACACCAAACAAAGACGAAACTATTTCTGAAAGACGAAACAGGCTTATACTTAAATTTAACGAAAAACTACCTTACACAATGTTTAGACTTAATGAAAGCCTTGATATTATCTGTGGTAAAGGAAATCATTCTGTTTTTGTTGTTTACAACGACTATTCTATTACTTTGCGAATTTTATCTGAAAATTCTGGTGTTATTACGGCAGTTTCTGATTTGGCTGAAAGAATGATTCCTGCTAATATGAAAGTTACTATTTTGAGCTTTAACACTCATCAAATTGTCGGAAAATTTCGTCATAGATATATTAGAAAATATACACACAGAGATATTTACAAAAGTATATTATAGGGGGGATTTATTTGTCACTAAAAACTAAATATTATAACCTGCAAAAAGATAATCTTGATGATTATTATGACATAAATGTATTTAACTCAAATTTTGACAAAATCGATAGTGCGTTGAATGATATTAATACTTTGGCTTTGGACAAAGACGGGGGAAACGCTAATACACTTCAAGGTAAATCTGTTGGTGATTTTGTTATTAAAACTAACAGGCATATATCAATAGAAAATACGGACTTTAATGATTTAACTGATACTGGTGTATATGACATCGGTACAGAAAATAATTCTAAAATGTCGGAAGATAAAAATCAGCCCGTAGGTGCATATCAGTGGGGAAGTTTGGTTGTTCTTGATAGTGGGATATGGGCTAAAAGTCAAGTCTATTATTCACATACCGGAGAAATATGGGTTAGGGGAAGATACGGCGATGATAACTGGAACGGCTGGGAAAGAAGCTGTGACGGTGGTAACGCAAAAAAAATAAACCAGATTGTCAAAAACTTTACTGTTAAAAAAGGAAGCTGGTTTAGACTTGCTAAATGTAGAAATGCTCTATCTTGTGGGGCTTTTATTCTTGAAGTTGGTTCAAACGCTAGTTGCTCAAGCATTTCTATGTTTTCGGTTAGTCAATCATACTCTAGCGTAGACACAGGGCAAAACAAAATAACAGAGATTTCTCATTCCTCTTTTGGTAGCTGTGTTACTAAAGTTAGGCTTGGGACTAAATATGGTACTGGAAATGAGCAATATATCGATTTTTATATTGAAAATGGGGAGAATGATTCAGAGGGTTACGCTATTATTCAATTCTTTGGGCAAGGCTGGGAGATTTGCGACATTGAAACAACTAACATTGCAGAAGGTTATACTCAACAAATTTTAGAACTTTAGGGGGATTATTATGAAAAATTATTATGTTCAAAATGGAAAAATTAATATAAACAAATATTGCGTTGAATATACATACACAAACGATAATTCAAACTCTACAACAACTACTGAAGTGGAGCAATATTTGAAAAATGATGACGAGCTTAACGCACTTACTGATGAACTTACAAAGAGAAACGAAAAATATAAAGTCACTTTACTTAATACAGAAAATTTAATGGAATTTGACGGTGTTGCTGTTAATTCTTACGAAGAAGCAAGAAAGTTAGTTGAGCCGACTTTAGAAGAAGTTAAAGCTAGTAAAATTAAAGAAATTTCTGACCTTTGTGAAAATAAAATATATAAGGGGATTGACATTGTTTTAGACGGCGTAAGCAAACACTTTAGCCTTAAAATTGAAGACCAATTAAATCTTAACAGGCTTGCTTTGATTTATCAAAATGCTGATGACGATGCGAAAATAATTTATCACGCAGACGGTGAGGTTTATTCTGAATATTCTAAACAACAGTTTTTTGAGATTGTTTCTAAATCTTCTGAGTTTATATCAAGTCAAACTCAATATTGTAATAAACTTATGAAGCACATTGAGGAGCTGGCAGACATCGGAGAGGTCAAAGAAATTGAATATGGGGTTTAAAAATTTTGAGATTTCGACTTGTTTATGACTTACAAAAATAGAATTTTGTGAAAATTTTTGTGATATGAAAGGGTTTTGAAAGTTTAAAGTTTGAGAGGGTGATTTTATGGAAAATGATACTTTTGGGTTTGAGAGTATTAAAGTTTTTGTTAGTACTGTTATTGCATCTGGTATATCGATTTTTGGTGTTAGCTTTAAATATATTTTGGTTCTTGCCTTTCTTATGATAATCGATACGGCTTTTGGCTGGACAAAGAGCATTAAGCAAGGCGAATGGAAAATTTCTACAGCTAAAAACGGATTTATCGGAAAAATAATTGAATTGACTTTTATTGGTGTTTTGTACGTTCTTGACTGGATTTTTGAAATAGATATGCTTAAATATATGGGGGTTTTCTATTTTGGAATTTGTGAGATTGCAAGTATTATTGACAACTATTCTGCTATAAACGGAAATTTACCAGACGGAATTTCTGACATACTAAACAGGGTTAGAAAAGGGGTCGGTGTTTACATTATTAAAAAAATTAAAAGTATTACAGAAAAATTTTTTGATGACTATGATAAAAAATGAAGGTTGAAAGGATTAAAATGGTATACTTATGAAAGATGATTATTTTAAAAATTTACAAAAGGCAAAGCAAGAATTTATTTCAAAAAGATGTGATGAGGTTAGCAAGGGGGAAGAACCAAAAGCGTCTTTTAAAATTTTGCAGGAACTTATGGAAAAACTCGGATATGAAGAAAAAAATCTTTTTATGCAATATACAGAGGCAACGAATGTTGAAAATTTTCAGCTTGAAGAAAAAATTTATTCTTTAGGATTTGCCGATGGAGTTAGCATTTCTTTATCAAAATTTGAAAAATGATTTTAAAGGCTACTGATTTGTCAGTAGCCTTTAATAATGTGAAAATTATTTGATTTTAAATAATCATTAAAAGAGTGCCGGTGACTATAAGCACTAAACCTAAAAAGGCTTTTTTCGATAACTTTTCTTTAAATACTATGTATGAAAATGCTATCGTAACCAAAATACTTAATTTATCTATTGGTACAACAACGCTTGCTAAACCGTCTTGCAACGCTCTAAAATAACAAAGCCAAGAACCACCGGTCGCTATACCTGATAAAATTATAAATATCAATTCTTTTTTGTTTGTTGTCTTTACTGTACTTTGTTTTTTTGTGACAAAAACAACAACCCACGCCATAACCAAAACAACGCCTGTTCTTATCGCTGTTCCTAAATTTGAATTTACATTCTCTATACCTATCTTACCTAATATTGCTGTTAAACTTGCAAAAATCGCTGAAAGACACGCATATATTAACCAAGATTTTTGTGTTATTTTATCGCCTTTTGTTTCTTTCTTTGTAATCATCATAAATGTTCCTATCGCTATCAAAACAATATAGACTACTTTTAAGGCAATACCGCATAATTCGATAAAACAGATTTGAAATGATATTTTTCAGTACAAGGAAAAAGCTCGCAATCATAGTCGGAGCCTATGATAAGAGGTTTTAACGTAGTAATGAGAAATATCATTCAAAGCTGTGAAATCATAATTGTGAGGTGTTGCCTTAAAGGTGTTATCTCTTCTTGAAAAAATATAAACGCTAATACAATTGTTAAAATTGTACTTGATTTATCAATCGGAACAACTTTATTTACATCGCCTAATTGAAGTGCTTTAAAATAACAAAGCCACGATGCACCTGTTGCCATACCTGACAAAATTAAAAATGTCCAAGTTTTAGCCTCTAAAGACAATACATCGTTTTGTGCATTAACTATGAACACCATAATCCACGAAAATACCAAAACTACGATTGTTCTTATCGCTGTCGCAACATTTGAATCTGTTTCTCGTATCCCACATTTCGCTAAAATTGATGTTAAACCGGCAAAAATTGCAGATAAAAATGCAAAAAGTAACCACATAACAGTTCCTCTTTTCTTTGTCAAAATGTTTTTTATTTATTATACTATTTATTGTTCTATTTGTTAAATATTTTTGGATAATTTGACAACCCAAACAACAAAGCTAAATTAGTTTTTTTACAATAATATTAATTTTTTAAAATTAGTTTGTTATTATTACAATAAAATGGTATAATGGTGATATTGAATGTGACGGAATGTTTTTGCTTTTGATTGTTCCGTCTGTCTGTTGTTCTATATTTGCAACTAAAATAATTTTTTTAATATGGAGGAAAATATGAAGAAAGGACTATCTAAAAGATTAATTTTTACAAAATTGCTATCTGTTATGTTGATTGCAGTTTTAATTCCTTTTTACTCTGTAAATGTCTTTGCACTTACAGATACAAAAGTTTTTACTGACCCTGTCGAAAATGTCTATGTCGGTCGTGCTGAAGGTTGGGATATTATTGATAACCTCAACTTTTCTGACGTTCCTGCTGGATATTGGGCAAGAGAAGCAATCGTGCGTGCCAGTGCTTATGATATGGTTAAAGGATATGGGGACAAGTTTAACCCTAAAGATACCGTTTCTAATCAAGAGGCACTCGCTTTTGTTCTTCGTATAATGGGTATGGAAAACGCTGCCCAAACAAGAGCTGCTGAACTTAAAGCAACTACACCTCAATATAATTCTGTTTTGCCTACTTGGTCAAACGGTTATTTGAGTCTTGCTCAGGAAAATGGTCTTATATCTGATACCGAATACCTTGATACATTAGTTGTTGACCAATCTACACTCCCTAACACTGCTTTCTTTAAAACTGCTCCTGCAACTCGTGAGCGTGTGGCAGACTGGATTGTTAAAGGTATTTCTACTATGGACGCAAATTTGCTTAATTCTGCGAACAGCTCTCAACAAAGTATGTATAAGTTCTCTGACTGGACTAAAGTTGATGTTTCTTATGCTCAGTCACTTGAAATTTTATGTGCTAATGGTATCTTAACAGGCTCTAACGGTAAAATTAACCCTAAGGGCGCTCTTACTAGGGCTGAAATGGCTCAAATTCTTTCTAACTTAGACAACATTTACTTTAAAGCTGCCGGTTATGAAAAAAGAACCGGTACAGTTGGTGTAATACAAGACGCTCAGCTTTCTCAGACTGGCGTTTCTAGCTTATGGCGAAACGTTTATGTAAGAAATATGGACGGTAAAATTGACGTTTTACAATACCAAATGAGATACAGCAATTCTCCTCAAGATAAGGCTGCTGATACTGTAGTTTACAACAACGGTAACATATCAAGCCTTACATCTTTACTTGAGGGTGACCAAATCGAATACATAGTTAAAACAAATCAAAAAAATTCTGGCTCCAACACTACCGATACAGCTACTGAAGTTAAAAGCCCTGAAATAATTGGCGATGACTCATCTAGTCAAAGTGGTAGTGGAAACAAAAGTAATAACAACAACTCAAATTCTCAATTGAATGTTATTTTTGTTAAAAAGACCGGTGGTCTTACAAGAAAAGATGTTCAGGGTAAACTTATGGAAATAGACTATGACAACGGTATTATTTACATTATGGACAGCCTTGGAAAAAGATTTTCTTACCCTATCGTAAATGGTCTTTACGGTAATGACGGAACTAACAACTATATCGTTATGGGCGAAAAACGATATACCGATAGCAGTTTGCCTTATGGTAGTTCTGTTAAACTTTCACTTATAAATAATACAGTTGACGATATTCAATATATCGGTGAAATGAACCTTTTGAACGAAATTAGAGGTATTGTTGTTGAAAACAACACAGCTTACGGTTACTTAACTGTAATTGACAACAACGGTAAAGAGGTAACTAAAAACTACTACCCTGACCAAGTCGAAGTTGAAAAACAAGAATACTATGACCTTGATGACGAAACAGGCTATCTTGACCAGATTTTCCAAACAGGAGCTTACGACCCTAGAGATACTTCTATCTCAAACATTGAACCTGGTGACATAGTATTTATCAGAACATCTAAAGATGACTCTGAAACAATCGAAAGCCTTAGTGCATCAACTAATTACATAATGAAATATGGTAAAGTTGCTAATTACGTAAATGATGGTACCGGTGCTAATCAACTTATGATACAATATGAAAATGGTCAAACTTCTTGGTTTGAAGTTGCTGATACTGTTTTTGCATCAAAAGCCGGTAAACCTATTGAGCAAAACGAAATTCAAGCTGGTGACTGGGTTAAACTTCTCGTTAATCAAGCTATTATATCTCCAGGCTATGTTATGGAATCTGTAAAAGAAATTACTGTTGAGGGAACTGGCCACGAAATTAACACAATCTTAAAAGGTCAGCTTGGAGCAATTAACAATATTCAAAATAAAATTTCTCTTAGTGATTCATATACCCTTACTAAAAATGGTTGGTCTGACTACAAGGAAATTAGAGATGTTAGCATAGCTAACAACGACATTCAATACTACTATGAGGGAAAACAAATTTCTCTTGACTATGCTATGAAATTCTTGAAACACGCCGACAATGATGTTTATATCGCTCTTGAAAACAACTACAGTGGTGAAAAAGTCGCTATGGTTTCATTTAGAACAAGCAGAGATGATATTCTTGACGCTGATACTATCGTTAATTCTGACGGTGTTGGTAATTTCAACATATCATCAAAAAGTGGAACTATCTCAACTGACAGTGGCACTATCGTAAGAAGATATGGCAGACTTGTTACAGGTCAAAACATTATGAGTCCTGACTTTGCAACAGTTATATTAAACGGAAACAACAAAGCTGCTGTTGTTGATATTTACGACCAACCTGATGTTTCTGGTGTTCTTATCGGTAGAGGTAGAATTTTAAGTGTTGATGAAGGCAAGAGCTTTACTCTTAAATCAACTGGTATTCTTACCGGCGAAAAATGGGTTTACTCTCCTGTTGAACGTACTTACCAAATTGACCACAACACTATGTACATTGATGAAAACGGTATTTCAACAATGGAAAACTTTATTGAATACACAACTAACAGTGCTATCAGCAAGGTTTACAACATTGTTTCTGACGGTACAAAAGCAACTCACGTTGTCAATTCTCCTTATGCTAAAGACGCTGTTCGTGGTGATGTCGTTGCTGTTGGCTCTGGTGAAACTGGTGATGATACAGCCAGTGGAAGTGCTATTACAATTAAAAACACTACTTACCACAAGAAAGACGCTTACAGCTGGGAAGACTTGAGCTACAGCGATTCTAGTTCAATTATCACTATACCAGCTAACGCTATCATTGTTAAAAACAACAAAGTTGTTGGTGTTAAAGACATCGAGAAAGGCGACAAGATTAGAGTTATGACTGACACTATCCCTAATAGACCTACAAGCGGTATGGTCGTTACTGGTTACATTGTACTTGTTGAGGGATAGACAAAGGCAAAAAAGAAAACCTTGAGACTCCGTCTCAAACTTTGGCCACTTTTCAGCACTTTTGCTACGCAAAAGCCGGCTTAAGCCGGCCGGATTTCTTTCCGGTGCCTATTGAAAAAGGTGGACGAAAACTTTTGTCAGAAACTACGTTTCCTGTCGTGTTATTGTCTTATGTGAGTGAAAACAAGACTTTTGGAAAATTTTATTGAAAGATTTAAAAAAGACCTTGAGACTCCGTCTCAAACTCTGCTAGCTTGTCAGCACTTTTGCTACGCAAAAGCCTGCTTCGCTGTCTGGATTTCTTTCCAGTGCATATTAAAAAAAGCTAGGCAAAAACTTTTGCCGGAAACTACGTTTCCTGTCTTGTTATTGGCTTATGTGAGCGAAAACAAGACTTTTGGAAAATTTTATTGAAAGATTTAAAAGTTATTTTGGATTTTTAAAAAGGTTTAGGGGTTTTATAAATTAATTTAGGAAAGGAAAGGTGCAAGATGAAAAAACTCAAAATTTTTACTTTTTTGAGCATTGTATCTGGGTTGCTTTTGATTGCAAGCAGTTTAGTTTTAGCTGATGTTGGTGACTTTGGTTTCTTTGGTGGTATATCATCTGGAAGAAAGTTGCCGAAAACAACCGAACTTATACTCGACAAGCAAAAAAGCAAATCGAAAAAAGATGACCTTGAATCTATATACAAAGAGGTTATGTTTTTAACCGGTGTTCCTACTACATTTGAGGGAAAAATTACTGTTAAAGGTGAAGAAGATATTGACCTTAGTTCTACAACAAAGGCCGATACCTATGATGTTACTTATACGCTTGGTTCAACAAGCACAACAGACCCTCAAAATCAAATTGCAAGGAACATCAAATACAAAGTAAACTATCGAATTGAAGACAAACAGATTGTTAAAGACTATGATGTTGACAGCTGGTCTGAAACAGTCACAATAAATGGTGCAAGCTATGCTTTAGATGAAGACCAATCAGAGTCAAGCATTTCTATACTTGAGTCACACACTCCTGGTGTTACATACTACAAAGGTAACATTGCACACAAAGCAGTTTATGTACTTGACGACCAAAAGGTCGTTATGGAATTATCTGGTGCTTTTTATGGCTACAGCAGTGCTTGGTCATCAACAGAAACTCACAGAATAGACGGTACTATCACAACAGATAGTTGGCAAATGCAATATCAAGTTAGACCTAGTGTTTCTATGGGCAAGGTTTTACAATATTCTGAAAATGAACCACTTGCGACAAGTTTCTCCGGAAACTATCGTGAAGTTATGCAAAACAAAAGTGGTTTAAGCTACAATATTTATTCAATGCCTAAAGCAAACACTTACAATGTTGCAACTACTGGCAATGTTTCAATTGATACTTACAACACTTTTGAACAGCTTATCGCCCCTGACCTTGGTTTCTTGAAAGGGCATTATGCTGAATCTGACATCAAAAAACTTTTTGCTATGCAAATTCTTGACGGTGAACCTACATACTATCAACCTAGTCAAGCTATCACAAGAGGGCAGTTTGTAACTATGCTTGTAAAAGCTGTTAAGTTACCTATTGAAGATACTAGTACTAAAAAGAAAAAAACTAGCAAGAAAAATCAAACGGTTGTAAACATCGTTTTCCCTGATGTTACCGAAAACAGAACGGACTATCCTTACATTATGGCAGCTTACAAATCTGGTCTTGCTGTTGGTAGGGATAACGGTCATTTCTATACAGATTCGCCTATCGAAAGACAAGAAGCTATCGTTATCCTTTTAAGAACGTTAGGGCTTGAAAGTCTTGGTCTTTCTCCAACACCTGTTACGTCTTTCGTTGATGATAAATATATCGCTAGCTGGGCTAAAAAAGAAGTTTATGCTGCTGCTAGACTTGGTATAATCGCAGGTGATGTTGACGGAAACTTTAGACCTAAAAGCTATGTTTCTAAAGCTGAGGCTGCTGCATTTGTCAACAGGCTTGTTACTTATATGAGAAGTGACCTTCAAACTGACTACACAGAAAATATCGTAAACTATGCAAATTAGTTCTTACGACTATATGCAACATAATAAAAAATAAAGTAACCTTTATAAATTTATATGGAGGATTTAATGTATGGTAAAAATGAAAAATAGAATTTTAAGCTTTATACTTTTAATGACAGTTGCTGTTTCATCTTTTTCAGTTTCAGCTTTTGCTGATGCCATCTCTAATAAAAGCGTTGGAGATACTATTTATACAGAGCAGTATAGCGATGAAGTTGAACAAGCCGGCGATTTTTTAAAAGACATCTTAGCACTTATAGACCAAAAATACGTTGGTGATGTTTCTGTTAAAGACCTTGTTAAAGGTGCTATATCTGGTATGACTGAAAAACTTGATAAATATAGTCAATTCCTCGAAGAAGATGAGTTTAATGCACTTATACAAGATACAACAAATACAAACGTTGGTATCGGAATTAGCTACTATGAAAAATTTGAAAATGGTTATCCTTTAATTACTAACGTATACGAAGGTAGCCCTGCTGAAAAAGCCGGAATAGTTAAAAATGACGTTTTAAAATCAGTTGATGGTGTTGACGTTAAAAACAAAACTGGCGAAGAAATTACATCAATCATTACTGCTAAAACTGGTCAAACAATCAAAGTTGTTATTGAAAGAAATGGAACATCTAAAGAGCTTTCTGTTACTATCGGTAACTTTATAACTCCAACTGTTTTTGTTTCAAAACTTCAAACTTTAGAAACTGGTCTTAACCTTGACAACACAAAAGCTGACAAAGTTAGATATATTCAAATTTCTCAATTTGATGACGCTACTGGTGAAGAATTTAAAAAAGTTGTTGCTGACCTTAAAAAACAAAACGTTGAGGGAATTATTATTGACCTTAGATTTAACGGTGGTGGTGTTACACAGGCTGCTTATGAAATGTGTGAAGCTTTAGTTAAAGAAGGTCCTTTCCTTAACATCAGAACAAAAGACGGTAACTACACAGTAAACTCTGAGGACAAAGACGTTCCTTTCAAAAATATCGCTGTGCTTATAAACGGTGCTACTGCCTCTGCCTCTGAACTTGTTACTGCTGTTTTAAAAGACAACGGTGCTGATATTATCGGTGAAAAATCTTATGGTAAAGGTGTTACACAAGCTATTATGCAACTTACTAACTTAGGTGCTTTAAAACTTACTGTTGAAGAGTTCTCTCCTATGAGTGGTAGAAAAATAAATGAGTCTGGTGTTTTACCTAATTACGAAGTTAAACAAATTGCACTTATCACAACAGAAGAAGACGACATCGACAAAGCTTTGGAAAACGCACTTAAACAACTTGGTTATGACGTTGAAACAAATGAGAAAAAAATCGCTGTTATTAAAGAACTTCAGAAAAAGTATAACCTTACTCAAACTGGACAAATTACAAACGAAACTATCGGTGCGATAAACAGCGAAATTGTCGCTGCTAACTACAAAAACGATACTGTCCTTAACAAAGCTATCGAAGTTATTTTCAATAAAATGAAATAAAACACTTGACCGTATCTTTGATTTGGGGTATCCTTATAACAATGAAACTTTTTTATTAAAAAATCACTAATTAATTTAAAGGCTGTTGCTTTTGCGACAGCCTTGCAAAAAAATATGATTTCTTTGATGTCATATTAATTAATTAGTGGTTACTTTGATTTTATTTAATATAGTTTATTTTTATGTAAGAGGTGAAAACGATGCAGACAAAGTACATTTTTGTTACAGGTGGGGTTGTTTCTGGTCTTGGTAAAGGTATCACGGCAGCTTCCCTCGGACGACTTCTTAAAGCAAGAGGTTACAAAGTTACAATTCAGAAATTTGACCCATATATCAACATCGACCCAGGTACTATGAGCCCTTATCAGCACGGTGAAGTTTTTGTTACTGATGACGGTGGCGAAACTGACCTTGACCTTGGTCACTATGAAAGATTTATTGATGAAAGCCTTACTATAAACAACAACATCACAACTGGTAAGGTTTATTGGTCTGTTCTTAATAAGGAAAGAAAGGGCGAATATCTTGGTGCAACTGTTCAGGTTATTCCTCACATCACTAACGCAATCAAAGAGAGAGTTTTTAGAGCTGGTAAATCAACTCAATCTGATATTGTTATTACTGAAATCGGTGGTACTGTCGGTGACATCGAAAGTGAACCTTTCCTTGAGGCAATTAGACAGGTTTCTAGCGATGTTGGAAAAGAAAACGTTTTATACATTCACGTTACTTTAATCCCTTACTTAGCTAAATCTGGCGAAATGAAAACAAAACCAACTCAGCATTCTGTTAAACAACTCCTTGCTATTGGTATTCAGCCTGACATTATCGTTTGTAGAACTGAACATACTATGAGTCAAGAAATGAAAGATAAACTTGCTCTTTTCTGCAACGTTGATAAAAAATGCGTTATGGAAAACATCGACTGTGAGTCACTTTATGAAATTCCTTTACTTCTTGAAAAAGAAAAACTTGCTCACATCGTTTGTGAAAAGCTTTCTATTCAAGATAGACACCCTGACCTTGACGACTGGTGTCAAGTTGTTGAAAAACAAAAAAATCTTCAAGACAAAGTTACTGTTGGTCTTGTTGGTAAATATGTTGAACTACACGACGCTTATATCTCAATTGTTGAATCACTTAAACACGCTGGTATTCACTTATCTGCTGATGTAAACATAAAATGGATTAACGCTGAAGACATCGAAAAAGACGGTGCTGACGCTCATTTATCTGATGTTGACGCTATTTTGGTTCCTGGTGGTTTCGGTGAAAGAGGTGTTGAAGGTAAAATCTCTGCTGTTCAATATGCAAGAGAAAACAAAGTTCCTTTCCTTGGAATTTGCCTCGGTATGCACTGTACTGTTATCGAATTTGGTCGAAACGTTGTCGGACTTAACGGTGCTCATACTTCTGAAATTAATGAAGATACTCCTTACCCTGTTATTGACATTATGCCTGAACAGAAAGACATTGACGAACTTGGTGGAACTATGCGTCTTGGTGCTTACCCTTGTAAACTCGCTAAAGGTAGCATATCTGAAGAAGTTTACGGTGAAGAGCTTATTTATGAAAGACACAGACACAGATATGAATTTAACAACGAATATCGTAACCAGATGGTTGAAAAAGGTCTTGTTATCGCTGGTCTTTCTCCTGACGAAAGACTTGTTGAAATCGTTGAACTTAAAAAAGACGCTCACCCTTGGTTCGTTAGCGTTCAATTCCACCCTGAATTTAAATCTCGCCCTAACAGACCTCACCCATTATTTAAAGGTTTTGTTGAGGCTGGTATTCAAAACAAACGTTAAAAATAAAATGCTCAATATTTAAAATATTAAAGCCTTAAAATAAATCTTTAAACCTTGAGGGTGACCCACAAATTGCCTACTTATCTGTAAAATTTTTGGCGAAGCTTCAAGGTTTTTTGAACCATTTCGATTTGAAAAAATTTGACGGTTATAATTTAATTTAAAAGTAAACAACGTGTAACATAATTGTAACATTGGTATTGTATAATGTATATTGTGTAGAGGTATAAGTTTATGCCACCGAAAATTTTCGAAGAGAAATGGTACATAAGATAAATGGAAAGACAAATTTAATTCGTTTTTCTAAATTTAAGAACTTTAATAGCTCTTGGAAAGGAGACTGTTATGAAAAAGTTATTATCATTTATATCTGTTCTAATATTTGTAATAGCTGCGTCTACTATATGCGTTCTTGCAGCTCCTTCCGGTTCTCAAGCTGTTGATAAGTTCGGGATTACCGGCGGTATGAATTTGCAAAAAGGCACGGATACCACTTTTGATAGCTCTCGTATTATTTCAGGAACTGCTGAAAAAGATACTGCTGTTGACATTATTGTTTACAAAGTGATTGAAACTGCTGAAGGAACAAAGTTGGTTGAACTAGACAGATGTAATACAACCGTTGGACTTTCTGAAATCTTTATGCAAAACGTTGACCTTGCTGTTGGCAAAAATCTTATTGTCGTTAAAGCAAGTAACGGCGAAAAATATTCAGAGGCGTCCTCCGTTGTTAAACGTAAAAAAAGTGAGATTAAAAATGAACTCAGGCAAGGTATTGTTCTTCCCGGGCAAAGGTGATTTTAATGAAATTAAATATTACTAAAAATTTTATAATTGCTTTTTTTGTTATACTGGCTATTTATCAAACTTCTGGGTTATGGTTTGGGGATTCTTCAAACCATAACTTTTTTTACTCTTTTTTCAACAACTCTAAAAGTGCCGATGATGACGGTTTGTTATATTCTCTTGATAATATAATCGTTAATCAGGGTAGTGACAAACTTATTTGTCTTAAAAATAATATTTATCAAAATGAATATAAATCTTCTTTTGATTCTGCTGTTAAGGCTACTATGGAAAATGGAAGCGTACTCGCAAGAACTGAGTTTGACTGGAATAATATTTTATCCGGCAGGTCTATCATTTACCAATATAGCTGTGAGATTGACAGCAAATCTATATCTAATATGTTCGGCTTTAACGAAAGTCTTTTATCTAGCTTTTCCGATAAAATGGATACTGTTGTTGTTGTGCCTTACGCTACAACACCTGAAACTCTTGTTGTTGGTTTTGGAAACAGAAAAACGGGAAAAGGCTGTTTTTACTCTCTTGAAAAAAATCAAATAATCTATGACGTGTATAATAATATTGGCTCTGTTACTGCTAGTGACGCTGAAGTCTACTATACTTCTAGCATTAAAAACGGTATTGATATATTTGGCTCTAATGTTTTTATACCTCAATGGAACAACAAAACAAAATATTATACCATTAAGGCAGAAGGTCAATTTTATGAAAATAATGAATTTGAGCCTTTGAAACTTGAAAAATGTGTTGATGTATTCTTTGATAATGCTGCGTCAAAATGGGCGTCTATATCTAACGGCATTTATGTATATAGTGATGAAAACACGGTTGTTAAATATTACCCTAATGATATTATTGAATATTACAACTACAGTACAGAAAAAGCTGGTAGTGAAGAAAGCTTTTACAGTCAATACAAATCGGCTGTCAGTTTCCTTAAAAAAGACAGCAATATCAAAAACGAGTATTACCTTAGTGGTTACTACTCTGATAGCGAAAAAATAGTTTTCTATTTTGATTATAAGCTAAATAACTTCTCTGTTGAACTTAGTGACGAACTTAAAAATGATTTGGGGCTTAATTCTATTATCGAGGTTACCGTTAGTGGTGGAAAGGTTTCTAAATATCGAAGATATGCAAAGGAATTTTTAGTTGACGAAAACAACAAAAAAAATATGGAAAAAGGCTTCCTTACTGCTATAGATGAGGTTTTCGCTGAAATGAACAATGACGGAAATCAAAAAAAGGCTGTTGAAAATATGGAACTTGAATATTTGCTTTACAAAAATGAAAATGCTGAACTTAAATGGTTAATCGATGTTGACGGAAAAAGGTACATAAGAGGACTTGAAAATCAAGATATATCGACAGAACAAACAACCGAAAGTGACAGCGTGATAGAGGACTATAGCACCTATGAGGTGACAACGTGGTAAATAGATAGCAGTTTAATTATTTAGTTGAAGAATAACAAAAAAACACAAAAAAGGGGGATTTTTATGGACTGGGGCAAAGCGAAAAATTATATAATTCTATTCCTTATGGTTTTAAATCTCTTTTTATTTGTGTGCAATATTTTATCCGATAGAAAATATACTATAGGAACTGAACAATCTGACGCTATTAAAACTATTATGGAGAAAAAGAATATTACTTTAAGCTCTGAAATACCTGTTGATTACAAGCCTATGCAACAAATTAATTTTAGTGAATGTTCTTATGATGAAATAAATATACAGAAAATATTTTTCTCTGATTCGGAAGATATTCAAAGAAGTTCGGATTTTATGAAAACGCTTTTAATTTCTGGTGACAAAAAGGTTTCTATATATCCTGACAGGGTGGAATTTGAAAGCTCTAACATTGATTTAACCTCTGGATTTACTGAAAAAAATGTTACCGATATTTGTGATGGATATGTTGACAAAGTGTCGGATTATTACAGTGGACTTACAAAATATAAAGCTGACCTTTCATCAGACGGACTTTCTTATCAAGTTGAATATATTCAAAAGTATAAGGGTAAGTTGATTTTTAACAATCATATTTTGTTTAATGTATACAAGTCTGGAACTATAAAGGCTGAAATGAGCTATTTCCCTATAAAAGGATATGGCAGTACAGTCGATATATGTTCTGCTGATGAAGCTCTATTTATTTTTGCAGGGAAAGTTGACGAGATTTTTGTAGGTCAAAGCGTGAGCATTAAGAGAATTGAAAAAGGTTACTACTTTGGCGATTTTGAAAAGGGTAGTAACATAGTTGCAACACCTTACTACAGAATAGAAGTTTCGGGGACTGACCAGATGTTCTTTATTAATGCTTATAACCGTACCTTAGTTACAAGGGAGTATTTTAAGTAAAAATGTAAACTTTGTGGGTATTTGGTAATGCTACATTTATAATGGCTTAATTTCTTGAAGCTCGCGTGTTTATTTTTATATTGTAAAACTAAAATAGCTGTGTTATAATCAGTTTAAAAGGAATTTTGAATTATTTTTATTTTAATTGTAATTTTTAAATGGGGGTATTGAGGAAATGCGTTCGACAATAATATGCGTTGATGATGAAAAAATGCTTTTAAATATGTTATACGAACAGCTAGAGTCGTGGTTTGGAAAAAATTACAATATAGAAAAAGCGTTGAATGCGACAGAAGCATTAAAAATACTTGATGATTGTCTAAACTCCGGCAGAGAGGTTTCTGTTTTTATAAGCGATTACATAATGCCTCTTATGAAGGGCGATGAGTTACTTACATTAGTAAGGGACCGTGACCCAAAGATAAAAAGAATTATGCTCACAGGATATTCAGCTATAGATGGTATAGTAAATGCAATCAATAAGGCTGGTATATACAGATATATTTCAAAACCTTGGGACAGCAAAGACTTAATGCTTACATTACTTGAGGCGATAAAGAGCTATGAACAAGACAAGATAAATGCTGAACTCAGTAAAAATTACGAAACGCTCTATTATAAATATCAAAATTTGTACAACGATGCTGACAGTAAGATTGACGGACTTATGAAAGCCTTTTCATTAACTTGTGATTTGAAGCTAGGTGAAGACGAAACTGCAACAGAAGATATAGTTAAATATTGTGGATATATGGCCGATGTTTTAAAACTTGAAGATGGACAAAGAAAGAACCTTGAAATATCAGCAATGTTGAGAAATGTTGGTAAAGTTGCTTTGACAGAGAACGAACTTAAAGAATTTAATGCGACACAAAAGTACAGCCCTAATTTTAATCATTTATGCAATATAGTAATATCATCGGCTGACAGAATACTTGGTGAAGATATTTCAAAAGAAGTTTTTGAAAACATAAGGTATCAGTATGAAAGTTTTGACGGAAGTGGACCTTTTAATTTGAAGGGTCAAGAGATACCGGTTGGTGCTAGAATTTTAAACATAGTAACTTTATTTGAAGAAACAAAAAAGAGTTCGCCAAACTTATCTTTGAAAGAGCTTATAGTTAAGTTTGTTACAAACAGTCAGACTTACCTTGATAACAAGCTGACTTCTGAATTTATCAAGCAACTACAGGCAAATGAAATCTTTTAAGTTCGTTTTAAGTTCGTGGGGTAAGTCAAAGTTCTAAATTAAAAAACACCTGAAACTATGTTTCAGGTGTTTTTTTTAAGACTCAACCTTAATAGTGGAAAACAACTCATTATTTTTTTCTATAGTAAGTTCACTTGTCCATTTTTCACTTTGTTGACGGTAAAATTCTTCTTTTTTATTTTTGTAAAATTCTTCTCTTTTGCTCTCTTTTAAAGAATTTATATCTTGTTTTGAATAATCTGTTACATAGAAAATGTAAAATCCATTTGAACCTACAACTATATCAGATATTTGACCTTTTTTTGTAAGCTCAAATATCTTATCTTCTACAGTGTCCTCAAAAACACCTTTTTTTACCTCTATTTCGCTTTTTGAGTCTATTTCTGAATATTTCTGTATAGACGTATCAAAGTTGCTTAAATCGCTATTTTGAACAACCTGAGAGCGTATCTCTTTCATTTGATTATAAACGGTATCAAAATTATTTTTTTCCTTGTCAAAAGATTTAAAAATGTATTTGACTTTTATGTTTGTTATGTCTGGTTTATTTTCGTCACAATATTCTTCAAAGTATCTGTCAAATTCTTTTTCGTCTATTTTAAAACCCTCTGTTATATATTCAAAAACTTTATTTTGAATTTGCCATTCTTTATTTATGTCGTAAATATCGTCATAAGTAACGTCAAATTTTTTCGCAAGCTCGTCACCTATTTCAGAGTAATATTTATCTGCCATACCGGAAACTTTGTTTAAATCATCATCAGATAAAGTTATCCCAAGCCTTTCTGCTTGTAATAAAGATGATTTTACGGACGCAATTGAATTTATTGCATTTTGCTTTGCAACTTCTTCGGCAGGAACTCCGTCAATATCTGTTTCCCAGATGTCTTCATCACCTGTTTCTTCGAAAAACTTCTTTTGCTCATAAAGATAAACTTTATATTCGCCCTCGCTTATGTTTATATCGCCTATCTTTAAAACGTAATTTTGAGAATTAAAAAAATTATCAAAAGCACCATTTAAGAAAAAAATCGCTAAGATTATTAATATCGCAAAAATAAAAATAATTGGTATAATAATTTTCTTTTTCATTTTTCAATACCTCGTTTGCTCATTTTAAACATTTTTCTTATTAGCTCAAATTGGGTTTCAAAAGTTTAAAACCTTAATACCTCAAATATATTTACAAGTAGCCGGCTAAAGCCACCTACTAAATAGATAAACATATAAAATAAAAATTTTACTCTTATATTATACTCCATACGATAACAGACTTCAAAGGATTTTTAATTATGTAATAAAGATGTAACATTTCTAAAACAATAACTTGGAATAGTTAGAAAAACTTAACAAAACAACGAATTTTTTTTGTGCATATTGTAAATAATAAATTTATCACAAAACAGCCCCTATAATTGTAAAAGTGCTGATTTTAAAATAATTGCTAGAATATTTTTGATTTATCTTGAATTTTGTGCTATAATGTAAATGAATTGAAAAAAAGAGATGTACTTTTGATTAAACTATATTTTTGATATTTTAGCTTTATTTGACGGATTGTAATCTTTGGTTATCTCTGGTATTGTTGGTGATGAAGCTCTGATTTCAAACGATGACGTTTGATTTTTTTGCTTTATAAAAATCTATAAGGAGGGTTAAGTTGTGTTTAATGTAGGCGATAAAATTGTTTATCCAATGTATGGGGCAGGCGTTATTGAAGGAACTGAAGAAAAATTTATTGATGGCGAAAACAAATTGTATTATATCCTTAGAATACCTGTCGGTAATCTTAAAATTACGATTTCAGCAAGCAAGGCTGGTTCTCTTGGCCTTAGAGAAGTCGCAAGCTCAACAGAGGTTCTTGGGATTATAAACGAGGCCGAACCGATTGAAATGTCTGAAAACTGGAATCAAAGATATAAAGACAATGTTGCAAGAATTAAAACAGGTAGTCTTGAAAAGGTCGTTCAAGTTTTTAAGACTCTTATTTTTAGAGAAAGAAAAAAGGCTCTCTCTAGTGTTGAAAAAAAATTGCTCGGAACTACTAAACAAATTATTTTGAGTGAAATTATTTTATCACAAGACATAGAAAAAGAACAGGCTGAAGCTATTTTAGAGCAAGCTATTATATAAATTAGAATTATAGACCTTGAGATTTTGTTTCTAATCAACCGTGTGATTTTATATTACGGTTTGGGCAATGTTTCAAGGTTTTAATTTTTTTACTTTAAAAATTTTATGATAAAATCCCCCTCTGGCACTGCCAAAGGGGGATTTTTGTAAACTATTATATTTTAAATTATCTGATTTCAGTAATGCCACCCATATAAGGAACGAGAACTTCTGGGATTTTGATACTTCCGTCAGCTTGCTGACAGTTTTCAAGAATTGCAGCAGTTGTTCTTCCGACAGCAAGACCACTTCCGTTTAATGTATGAACGAATTTAGCTTTGTCTTTGATGTTATCTTTGAATTTGATATTTGCACGTCTTGCCTGATAATCTTCAAAGTTTGAACAACTTGAAATTTCAACATATCTTCCATAGCTTGGCATCCAAACTTCAATATCGTAAGT
The DNA here is from genome assembly GCA_902496345.1 of uncultured Eubacteriales bacterium. Lineage (GTDB taxonomy): Bacteria > Bacillota > Clostridia > Lachnospirales > CAG-274 > MGBC114079. The sequence goes on along the minus strand of CABVAP010000013.1, from coordinate 4,503 downwards.
CATAGCAGAACTAAATCCTAAGTCGCCGGCACAAAGTCTAACAACTCTATATGGAAGCCCTAAAAGCTGTAAAATTTCTTCTGCGTCATTTGTAAGTGTTTCTAATTCGTCATAAGAATTTTCTGGTCTTGAGAATTTTACAAGTTCAACTTTATTGAATTGGTGTTGACGGATAAGACCTCTTGTGTCACGTCCTGCTGAACCGGCTTCTGCACGGAAACAAGCTGTATATGCACAATGTTTGATTGTGAGTTTATTTCCGTCAAGAATGTCATCTCTATACATATTTGTAACAGGTACTTCTGCTGTTGGTACAAGGAAGAATCCGTTATTTGCTACTTTGAAAGCGTCCTCTTCAAATTTTGGAAGCTGACCTGTTCCTGTCATACTATCACGATTTACCATCTGAGGTGGTAAAATTTCTGTATAACCGTGTTTGTCAACGTGTGTATCAAGCATAAAGTTTGTTATTGCTCTTTCAAGTCTTGCACCTAAGCCTTTGTATACAGTAAATCTTGTTCCTGAAATTTTTGCTGCTGTTGCTGGGTCTAAGATGTCATATTGTTCACCAATTTCCCAGTGTGGTTTTGGTTCAAAATCAAATTTTGTTGGTTCGCCCCATTTTCTGAGTTCAACGTTTTGTGAATCGTCTTTTCCCTCTGGAACAAGGTCATTTGGTGTGTTAGGTACGCTTAATAAGAAGTTTCTGATTTGGTCATCAACATCTTTTACCTGTGCATCAAGCTCTTTTACTTTGTCAGAAATAACTTTCATTTCGTTCATTATTTCTGTTGTATCTTTTCCCTCTTTTTTGAGAGCTGGAATCTGTTTTGATGCAACGTTTTGTTTATTTTTAAGTTCTTCTACCTCACCAAGAAGAGCACGTCTTTTATTATCAAGTTCTATGAATTTTTCAAGGTGATATTCTTTATTTCTTTTAGCGAGAGCTTTTTTTATCCCCTCAAAATCTGTTCTAAATCGTTTTACGTCTAACATTTACAAATCCTCCTAATTATAGATGTTTTATCTATATTTGATTTCTTAACATATATTTTACCACAGACAAAAAAATTTTCAACAACAATTTATATTTTTTTAAACAAAAAAGGGTATCGAAAAATCGACAACCCTTTTACATTGAATATTATTCGTCCCAGTTATGGTAAACATTTTTTACATCATCATCATCGTCAAGAAGTTCAAGAAGTTTATTCATTTTTTTGATGTCTTCTTCTTCTGTAAGCTCTGTATATGTTTGTGGGAGCATAGTTATTGATGCTTCAGCCATTTCGATACCAGCATTTTCTAACGCTTCTCTTACTGCTGAAAAATCTTCAGGTGCTGTTATAATTTCGTAACCTTCATCTTCTTCGTTGATGTCTTCAGCACCAGCTTCGATTGCTGTAAGTTCAATTGTTTCAAAGTCAATATCGTCATCTTTTTCAATCATAATCTGACCTTTTTCATCAAACATAAAACTTACACAACCAGTTGTCCCCATATTTCCGCCACCTTTTGTAAACGCACTTCTAACGTTTGCAGCTGAACGGTTTTTGTTGTCTGTAAGTGTTTCTACGATTACAGCTACACCTCTTGGGCCATATCCTTCATAAGTTATTGCTTCATAATTTACTCCGTCAAGGTTTCCTGCTGCTTTTTTGATACTTCTGTCGATGGTATCATTTGGCATATTATTGCTTTTTGCTTTTGCGATTGCATCTCTAAGGCGAGAGTTGCTTGCTGGGTCTGGACCTCCGGCTTTTACTGCTACTGCAAGTTCACGTCCTAATATTGTAAAGATTTTTCCTTTAGCAGCATCATTTTTTTCTTTTTTATGTTTAATGTTGGCAAACTTTGAATGTCCTGACATTACACAAACCTCCTAATTTTTTAATTTTACTTTGATTATTTTATCATATATCTGCATCGTTGACAAGGTTTATCAAAAAATTTTTAAAAAATTTTAAAAAAACTATTGACAATGTTTTTTATTTGTTGTATACTTAACAAGTCGTCAGGTGATTGACGTAAGTTGATTGCATATATGGCTCAATAGCTCAGTTGGTTAGAGCGCTGGCCTGTCACGCCAGAGGTCGAGGGTTCGAGCCCCTTTTGAGTCGCCATTATGGGAGCATAGCTCAGCTGGGAGAGCATCTGCCTTACAAGCAGGGGGTCATAGGTTCGAGCCCTATTGTTCCCACTCAGCCCGAGTGGCGGAACTGGCAGACGCACAGGACTTAAAATCCTGCGGGAGTTAAATCCCGTACCGGTTCGATTCCGGTCTCGGGCATACTAAGGACTACTTGTTAAGTAGTCCTTTTTGCTTTCTATTTTTATCTGTAACCTATAAAACGGCTGTTTCAATGTTTCTTTGAAGTGGCCGTTTTTATGTTTAGTAAATTGATTTGATGTATTTTTATATTGACTGAATTTTTTTGTTGATATATTATATATATAGAAATTTGAGGAAAAATAAATTTACAGATACGGGGTGTCATAATGATTAGTAATTTAAGCAAAAAAATCGGTATAATAGGTGGTGGCCAGCTTGGTAAAATGATGATTCAAGAGGCTAAAAAAATGGGGTTTTATGTTACAGTTTTAGACCCAACAGAAAAATGTCCTTGCCACAGCATTTGCGATGAACATATTATGGCTGATTTTGACGATAGAGAGGCAATTCGACTCTTAGCATCAAAGTCTGATGTCGTTACTTATGAGTTTGAACATATTGACCACAAAGAGCTTATTGCACTTGAAAAAGAGGGAAAAGAAATTTACCCTACTGCTACAAGCCTTAAAATTATTCAAAATAAACTTACTCAAAAGGAAACTTTGAAAAATGGTGATATTCCTGTAGCTGACTTTATCGAAACAAAATCTATTGATGAAATTTATAAAGCTGGAGAGATTTTTGGTTATCCTTTCATTCTTAAAACTTGTACTGGTGGATATGACGGAAAGGGAAACGCTTTCGTTAAAGATAAAGAAAGCGTTTTAGAATCATTTGACGCACTTGGTTCTGGAAAAATTCAACTTATGGCTGAAAAACTTGTTGACTTCAAAATGGAAATATCTGTTCTTGCCTGTCGTGGACTTAACGGTGAAACAAAAGTTTATCCTGTTGGAGATAACAGACACATCGATAACATATTGCACGAAACAATTGTTCCGGCTGATATTTCTGATGATACTTCAAAAAAAGCTATGTTGCTTGCTGGAAAGGTTATGGAAGTTTTTGACGGAATAGGTATGTTCTGCGTTGAGATGTTTGTTACAAAAGATAATCAGGTTCTTATAAATGAAGTTGCTCCACGTCCTCACAACTCCGGTCACTATTCTATCGAGGGTTGTGTTACAAGCCAGTTCGAAAATCACATAAGAGCTATTACAGGGTTGCCACTTGGTGATACTGATTTAATCCGTCCTACCGTTATGATTAATTTACTTGGAGAAGAGGGCAAAAAGGGCGAGGCTATCGTTATTGGTGCTGAAGATGCCTTGAAAATAAGTGGTCTTAAACTCCATTTATATGGAAAAGAAATTTCTTCGCCTAAAAGAAAAATGGGTCATTTAACGGTTACAGCAAAAGAGCTTTCTGTTGCTATTAAAAATGCAGAAGATGCTTTTGAAAAAATAAAAATAACAGCTAAATAAAATGTATTAGATATGTAAATATTAAAATATAGCAAATAAATATAGCAAATAAGCCGAGTGGAAAGGTTGATATAGATGCACATAATAGTAGGTCTTGGAAATCCGGGAAACGAATATAAATGGACAAGGCACAACGTTGGTTTTGAAGTTATTTCAAAGCTTGCTTATGACTACAATATAGATATGAATAAATCAAAATTTAAAGCTATTTTAGGTGACGGAAGAATTAACGGAAAAAAAGTTTTACTTGTTCAACCACTTACATATATGAATTTAAGTGGTGACAGTGTTTCACAAATTATGAACTTTTACAAAGAAGATATTGAAAATTTAATTGTTGTTTGTGACGATATAAACTTACCTGTTGGAAACATCAGAATAAGGAAAAAAGGCAGTGACGGTGGTCAAAGAGGTCTTAGAAATATAATTTACCTTTTAGATTCTGAAAACTTTCCTAGAGTTAGAGTTGGGGTCGGAAACAAGCCAGAGGGTTGGGACCTTAAGAATTTTGTTTTAAGCAAGTTTACCGATGAAGAAGAGGCTGACATAATAAAGGGGATAACTGACGCTGGTGACGCTGTGGTTGATATGATTAACGGAAATATGCTTGACGCTATGAACAAGTACAACAAGAAAAACAAAGCTGAAAAATAATGAGTTATCAAGTAAATTGGGGTTTGTCGATTAAGACCGTGGGGCTTTGCCCCACCACCCTACTAGCTTTTTGAAAAAAGCTAGGCAAAAACTTTTGTCGGAAACTACGTTTCCTGTCTTGTTGTCGACTAAAGGTGGCTAATCTAAAATTTCTACAAAAGCTTTATTTTTGCTAAAACAAAGCCATAAACG
>CABVAP010000012.1 GCA_902496345.1 uncultured Eubacteriales bacterium | reverse complement strand
AATCATTGTGTTCACTTTATCAGATTCTACTACACACAAGTCATAAGGTTCATTAGCGTGTTTACCGTTTCTTGAGTATATAGCAAAATTTCTTGCAACAACAGCTTGAGCCTTTAACGCCTCTCTAGGCCATTCAACAGCCATTTCAACTGGCAACACTCCGTACAAATATTCATCAACATCAATAACATTTACAACATTATAACCGGAGCCGTTTGAGCAAAGTGTAATACCACCTCGGTAAGGTTTTTGATTAACAATTATATTACCACCTTGAGCATCTTTAACTATTCCAAGGCAGTCTTTTCCGTTAAAAATAGCATAAATCTGACCGTTACAAAACAAAGCTACAGCGTTTTTTTCTGTTTTTACAACAGAGCCAACTCCATATTTTGCAAAATCCACTTTTTTACTTGTAGCGTCAGCTTCAGAAGAATAGCCACCGAAATAGATTCGCCACTTTCCGTCATCTTCTAATGCAGGAACGCCAACTGAATCAGTTGACTTTTTGACATCATCATAAGTTGAAAAAGTTTTATCAGAACAAACATAGTATCCAGAACAGCCTTTTAAAGAAAAGACTGTTCCAGAAACATTAGTTTTTCCAATAAAATCGTTTCCATTTTGGCAACCAAAAACAATAGATGAATTAGAAAATTCAACACTTGAAACGGTTCCAAATTGACTATTAAGAGCCACTTTAATAATTTCGCTATTTCCAGCAAAAGTAATAACACCAAAAGGCAAAGTAAATAAAATACTAATTATCAAAAATAACACCTTTTTCAATACAAATTTCCCCAGTCAATATATTTTTTATAAAACGAGAGTTTTAGATTTAATTTCTTCAATTTCTTTTTTAAGTCCGTCACGAATTTCATCAAGGAAGAAACTTTTCGGCAAAGAAATATAAAATCCCTGAACAAAATCAACACCAAGTTTAATAACTGTATAAAGTTCGTCATAAGTTTCAACACCGACAGCAATAACGCTCAAATTATTTTCTTTTGCGAATTTAATAATTCTCATAACGTGAGATTGCTTTTCTTTTTTAAGATGAATATCAATAATCAAACTTCTATCGATTTTAACAAATTCTGCACCATTTACCAAAAGTGACTCATCATCAGTATATTTTCCACCAAATTTATCGATAGCATATTTAACACCGATTCTGTTGAAAGTCTGGCATTTATTAATAACTGTTGAATTATCAGCAAACATAGTTGATAATTCATAAACTATTAAATGTCGCACAGAACTAAACTCATTTTTAATACCTCTTAAATCTTCCTCAGTAAGTGAGTTTGTCGCGATAGAGTTTACAAATAGTTTTCTATTATCAAAAACAGGTCGATTTTCACCGATAATTTTCATACAGTTAAGGATATTCATTTTTTCAACAAGGTACGCTTTTCCCTCAGAAAGTGCAAGGTTTATAATTTCAACAGGCGTAGAAAAAACATCACCGTTTGTTCTAAGCAAAGCCTCATATCCATAGATAGAGCCGTCAAAAACTGAAACAATAGGTTGAAAATTATATATAGCATCATTTTCATCAATAAGCTTGTCAAGAGCTTTTATTCTAATTTCAAGGAATTTATTCCTACTATAGTTTTCCAAAGCAAAAGAGTGAATAGGCTCTTTATAAATTTTCTTTGTTTCATATAAAGCAAAGACCGAATATTTTAAAAGCGTATCAAAATCGTCGGAGTCTGTAGGATAACAAGCATATCCAACAGAAAACTTAATTTTAAATTTTTTGCCGTCAGGTGCAATAAATGAGTTTTGAGAAGTCTTATTTTCCCAATCTTCAAGCCTAATTTTTACAGCGTCTTTTGAATTTTCAGAATATATAAAAAATACAAATTCGCCCTTGTTTTTAATTCCGGCAAAAAATCCGTCAAAAAAGTTTGAAAAATAAGATGTAGCTTTTCGCAAATATTCATCAGCGATGTATTCCCCATAAGTTTCGTATATAACAGGGTAGTAGTTAAGCTCAACAGAGGCAAGACAGCCAAAACTAAGCTTATTGTTGTTTATGTAATCGCTAACTCTTTCCTCAAATGTATTTTTCTGAAGAAATCCTGTAAGGTAGTCAAATTCAGAGTTTAATATATTTTTGTATTTCTGTAACATATAGGCAGATATATCAAAAATAATACCTTTTGTATTGTTTTCATCATAGTAATAAATCTTTATCCACCTTTTGTTACCACTTGTTTCGATGTAATAAACGTCCTCTTCTTCCTTAACTTTTTTCCAGTTAAGATTTCTAAACCTAAAGAAATCCTCAACAGACATCTTTCCGATTTCATCATCTTTGATGGCAACGTTAGAGCCAATAAAATCAGCAATGCTAGGAGAATATACAACAATGCCTTCTTTGCCAAAAATCTCAAAAATTCCAACGTTTGTGTTAAACAATATAGCAATTCTCTTAAAGTCAAATAAAATCTTCTTATGAGTTGAACACAATTCAGCAATTTTATCTATATATCTATCCACAACTTCTACATCTGTTTTTGTAAAATCAATATCATTTATAGTAAGTGTTATTCTTTCTATCTCGTCATAAGATTTTCTTATTTTGATTACAAATTTGCTCAATCTTCTCATATATAACAGAACAATCAAAGTTGTAAAAATAAGAGCAAAAAGTAACATTGACGCCATAGATTTAGAAAGTAAGCAATCATCTTTTTCGATAGATACTAAAACCAAATTAGGGTCTGAAATAGCCTTAAAATCCACGGCTATTTGAGCATCTTCTCCAGATAAAGAAAATTGCCCACTCTCCTCATTAACAAAACTATCTTTTGATAATTTGTTTTTAATTGTTTTTGATAAATCCAAAAAGTCCATATCTGAAATAATTTTATTTTCACTTTGATTATCATATTCAGAAACGACATCACCGTTTGAAAGAAGTATCATAAAAACTTTTTCGTCATTATCATTAACAGTGAAATTTTTAAAAATTTCATCACTATAGCAAAACACAAGATTTGCATAGGAATTTTCCAAAGGTATATTTTTGCCCATAAAAACATATTCTTGATTATTATACTTGTCAAGGAAAAAATCAGACATATAGACATTTTCATTATTGCCATTGTCGGCAACAAATTTAATAGCCTCATTTATTTTATTATCTTCTCCGATTGAAAGTACACATTTATTTTCAGAATTTAAAATATAAATACTACTAGGGGCATTTTCACTTTTTAAATAGTAGTCAAAAAAGCCCAAAACGTCCCTATCATTTTCATTATGCAAATAACTTTTTATGTCATACGCATTAGATGCAGAAGAAACATTTTTTTCAATCTCACTTATGAAAGTTTTGACATATCTTTCATAGGAGGTAAATTCCATAGCCACATCATCTTTTATTGCCCCATCAATAAATCTATATGAAATAAAAGTCAAAATTCCAGAAAACAATATCAATACCAATACAATAATCAAAACACTTTTTTTATAAAAAGAATTTTTAAATTCCATTGAATCACTTCCCTTTATAAGTCATAGTTTATAAAGCCTTACAATGTAACTTTGCAAAATGCTATCTAAAATTAATTTTTAGGGTGAGCAGCAAAAAGTTCTTTTAAAGCATCATAAATAGCTTCAGCAGCAAGCTGTCTATATTCAGGTGAATTAAGCTTAGCACCCTCAGCAACATTTGTGATAAAACCTATTTCACATAAACTTGAAGGAATTTTACTATCTCTAACAACCTTAAAATCTTCTCGTTTAACCTTTCTGTCGTAACTTCCCAATTTAGCAAGAAGATGTTTTTGTAAAGTTGAGGCAAGCGTACTACTTGAGATTCCTCTAGCTGAAACAACATCAGCACCACTGTAGTAGTAAACTTCTGTTCCGTTTGCCTTTTCCGAACTTGCCGAATTAATATGCACAGAAACGAATACATCAGCAAGCGAATTACCAAGATTAGTTCTGTCGTTAAAAGAAGGATAAACGTCTGTTGTTCTTGTAGCATAACCTTTTATATTGTCATCTTTTTCAAGTAAAGCTATAACTCTGTTTACAATATCAAGCGTTATGGCCTTTTCTTGGTATCCTTGAGAGCAAGCACCTGGGTCATCTCCACCGTGTCCAGCGTCAAGCACAACGATGTTTTTATATTTAGCCTTTGGCTGAACTGCACTTATGTAAATATTTTCGTTATCTTCAGATATGTTATAAGCAAGTATAGATTTCTCATTGAAAGTGACTATCGTACTTGCTGTATCAACATCGACTTTAATTGTGCTAAAATTGTGGTCATTTACATTTATGGTAGCATCTTTCAAGAAACCTGTGTAATTTCCTTTAAGAATGACCTTATAAATTCTACTGTTGTAGCTGTCAACGTGTTGTACATCATTTAAACTAATAGAATTGCCTTTTTTATTTATAATAACAGAAGTATTATAGTTATCATATTTTATTCCGTCAACATTAGAATTTATAATGTTAGATGAATTATTACTTATTGTAGGAGCAGTAGAAGTTGAACCGTTTGTCGTTGTTGTATTAGATGGCGTAACTGTTGTATTTGTAGTAGTGTTTGTATTCGTATTTGTAGGAGTCTGAACAGGCGAATTGTTTACAAAAGAAACCGTAACACTTTTTTTATCGTCTGCCATTTTAACAGTATACTTATGTTCAGAATTAAGGTCAAACACAACTCTAGCGACAGTATCACTTTGCCCAAGACGAACTTTCATAACTGCAAAATTAGAAACATCGATGCTATTAGCATTTGTTTTAATTTCAGAATTATATAAATCAACAACTAATCTGTTTCCAGATAAGAGCATAGATTTCATATTGTCGATTGCTCCACCAGCTTTAATTACAAAAGTACCACCGTTGTAATCAGTAGGTGTGCTTACTGAGTTTATAGCTGTAAGAGGAGTTATTGTTGTAACGGCTGATGAACTATTTTGATTAGCGACAGCACCGGTGACCTCAGCGATTCTACTTGATGCGTTCCAAGAAACATTAAGGCCGATAGAGGTCGAAACAAATCGCAAAGGAATCATTGTTTTGTTATTTATTATTTTAGCCGGTGTTGACATAGTTGTGGCCGAACCGTTTATTGTTGCGTTCTTATCCCCTATTTTAAGTACAACCTTCTTACCATTATAATTAACGGTAACCTTATATGTAGATTTATCCCAATCAACAGTAGCCCCAACTTCTTGAAAAACTTCCCTAGCAGGGACAAGAGTAAGGTTGTTAATAATAATAGGTGGCATAGTAAGATTCTTCATTTCCTTGCCATTTATTTTAAGTGTAACTTTTTGTTCAACGTATTGATGAGTTTTACCGTCATAATTAAGGTTTAAACAAACATAGTCGATAGCCGAATATGCGACCGTTGAAAAAAACAATATAAATAAAAACATCAAACTAAAGAAAATACGCTTATGTTTCATTTTTTCGCCTCCAAAGAAAATATATAGATATTATATCATAATATAAGCAAAAAGGATATAATTTTAATTATTTGAAATAAAAATGTAAAATAAAAAACACAAGTTCTACAAAATATTCCAATATTAAAACAAGTATATAATAAATAAATATAACTATAATAATTATACAAAATAAAAATATGTAAGGGGTGATATATATTAATATAAATTGTACAAGCAAATGTAAATATCAAACGGGTGGAAAATGCACATTGACAAATCTGCCATTGATAGAGCATTTAGATATATCAAAAAACAAAAATTGTCCTTATTTAAAAATTCAAAAATAAAAATGTGAATATAAGTTTTAATAAATAAGGTGTTGCAAACTCTCTGCAACACCTTATTATTTACAATTATATAAGTGCTTGAATATATATATCCGAATTTCTATACAAATCAATAAAGTCTTCTCCGACCTTAATTATCGGTTTTGAAACACTTGTAGGATTAATAAAGACAACCTCGCCCTCTTTATCGTTAGAGAGAAGAACTCTGTCACCAAGATAAGAATAAGCAACGTGTTTGCAAAAAGTAATAACATTATTAATATCTAATGAACCATAACAGTTCTGTTCAAAATCTTTTAGCACATCAAAAGGGCATTTCCCTTCGTGATATGCTCTGTTAGAAGTCATTGCGTCTATATATCGCATACAGAAACTATTTTCGCAAATTCCTCTATTTTTTCACCAACTAAACCGGTCGGGTATCCACTCCCATCAACCTTTTCGTGGTGCATAAGAGCAGTAAGCTTAACCCTTTCAGATAAGTTTTCATTTTTCAAAAGAGCATAACCATAGACTGTATGCTTTTTAACTTCATCAAATTCTTCTTTAGTAAGCCTGTGTGGCTTATCTAAAATAGCACTATTTATTTTCACTTTTCCTATATCGTGCAAAATTCCAGCAATCGTCAAATCTCTTTGTTCTTCATAAGACATACTAGACCACTCTGCATATAAGTAACAAAGGATAGAAACGTTCAGCGAATGATAGTACGTATAATCATCTGTTATCTTCAAGTGATGAAAGTAACTGATAATATCACTTTTGCACTTTATTTCATCAAGTATAGAGATAGCATTGTCAAATAAACCTGAAACATTTAATTCTTTGCCATCTAAAAAATCAAAAAAAACATTTCTTAACGGCTTCAACTTTTTGAGCATATAGTTTCACAAATCTTTTAAACTCTGGCTTATCTCTGGTATAGACCTCTTCAGGAACATCAATTTCTTTTCCCTTAGTACGTCTATTGTTAGAAGTAACTTCGATGTCATCTTCAAAAGACGCATCTTCTTTTTCGTTTTCAGAATTACTTTCAACGTATATCCATTTTATTTTATTTTATTTTATTTTATTTTATTTTATTTTATTTTTTGTTAAAAATTCAATGTCATCGACAGTAGTTGTACGACCCTTTATGTATATAAGAGTTCCGTCTTTGAGAACAACGCTTTTCGCCAAAACAACATCTTTGTTTATGTTCTCGACAAGAATTCTTTTCATTTTCATAAGCTACACCCTTAATATTCCTCTAAAAATTTTCTTTAATAAATTTTTCGATTCTGTCAATGCCTTTAACAATATGTTCCATAGATATAGCGTAGGATAATCTTATATAATTTTCAAATCCAAATGAATCGCAAGGAACAACGGCAACCTTATATTTGTCAAGTAAAATCTTTGCAACGTCACTTGCATTGTTTATCTTTGTACCAGATACTTCATTACCACAAAGTTTAGAAATATCAACGAACAAATAAAAAGCACCTTTAGGAAGAAGCGAACTCAAGAAAGGAATATCAGAAACCCTCTGAGCAACGTAGTCACGGCGTCTTTTAAATTCTTCAACCATTTCAAAAACTTTGTCTTGGCTTCCGTTTAAAGCCTCAACGGCAGCCTTTTGTGCAATAGAATTAACATTAGACGTACTGTGACTTTGAATGTTGGAAATAACTTTAGCAATCTGTTTAGTAGATGCAGAATAGCCAATTCTCCAACCAGTCATAGCGTGGCTTTTAGAAAGTCCGTTTATAAGGATTGTTCTATCATAAATGTTTTTACCAAGAGTAGCAATGCTTGTGTGTTTAAGTTTACTGCTATATATAAACTTCTCGTATAATTCATCTGAAACTATAAATATATCTTTTTCCTCTGCAAAATCAGCAATCATCTGAAGTTCTTGAACAGAATATACCATACCAGAAGGATTTGATGGGGAGTTTAATATTATAGCTTTCGTTTTTTCAGTATAAGCATCTTCAAGCTGACTTCTTGTAACCTTAAAGCAGTTTTCCTTTTCTGTCTCAACTATAACTGGCACACCAGCAGCAAGTTTAACAATTTCAGGATAACTAACCCAATAAGGAGAAGGAATTATAACTTCATCACCATAGTCTAAGATTGCGATGAAAGTATTAAGCAAAGCCTGTTTACTTCCGTTAGAAACAACAATTTGGTCATATTTATATGATAACCCATTTTCTCGTTTAAGTTTATCACAAATTGCTTTTCTAAGCTCTTCGATACCAGCACCAGGAGTATACTTTGTAAAATCATCATTAATAGCATCAATAGCTGCCTGTTTAATATTTTCGGCCGTATTAAAATCAGGCTCACCTGCTCCAAAAATAACAACATCATCACCGTTGTCATTCATTTTATTAGCAATCTCAAGAATGCTAAGTGTCTCTGATGGTTTAATTTGTAAAGCTCTTTTTGATAAATTCATCGTAATCACCGCCCCTAAAATACATAAACAATACAAGTTTATAAATCACAACTCATATATTAGTATTTTATACCATTTTTCGATTATTTGCAAGAAAAAAATATTTTAAATCACATTTATTTTTAATAATTGTCATATTCGATATAATCAAATTATATCAGGAAAAATTTTGCTGAAAAAAGCACAAAAAGTTTTTCCCCATAATTTTCAAAGTATTACTTTCGCCGAAACAATAGACCAAACGGTCATATATTTTTTTAACATCTGAAACTTGCGTAATTTCCTTAGGGGATTTGTCGATTCCATCAAAATCGCAACCCAACCCTAGAATATCTTCGCCACCAATTTTCATAATATGCTCAATGTGTTTAACAATAATATCTAAATCTGCATTAAAATTTGTAGTTAAGAAAGGTGGATATAAGTTTATTCCAATAATTCCTTTTCTTTGTGAAATTTCTTTTATCTGTTCATCAGAAAGGTTTCTAACATTGTTGCAAATAGCTTTAGAATTGGAATGGCTTGCAATAAATGGCTTATCAGAAATTTTGCATATATCCCAAAAACCTGCTTCGTTGAGATGAGATACATCTATAATTTTGTTTTCGGCATTTAATATTTTGACAACCTCTTTTCCAAAAGGTTTAAGTCCATTTTCACTGCCCGTAACAGCACCGAAACCAAGTTCATTTTCATAGTTCCAAGTAAGTGTAAATATTTTAGCACCGGCGTCAATAAACTTATATACGTTTTCTATTTTTCCCTCAAAAACTTCACAACCCTCTACGCCAATAATACCACTTATTTTTTTATCAAAAATATTTTTTTCAATATCTGAATATTTGTCAACAATTCCAATTAATCGTTTATTTTTTTCAACTTCGCTTCTAAAAAAATTGATAGCCTCCATACAGTTTTGATATGCCTTGCCAAGTTGATTTTTTTCAAGCCAAACTGAAAAAACTTGCACAGGCGAATCAAATTCAGAAAGCCTTTTTAAATCGATATGACAACTATTTTCAAATAAATTTTCACCTTTTTTCATAGTTGTAGTTATTGTATCACAATGTCCATCAACAAAAAACATAAATAAACCCCTTTCAAAAAAATAAAATTTAACCAAAATAAAAATATAAGAATAATTTTTTCAAGCGTGGCAATACTTAATATTACAGAAGTCAAAAAGGGAATTTCAAAAACAAAAAATTAACTTTTTGACTTCTGCATAGAGAAACATATTCTCTGTATTTCTTTAATAACTTATTATACTGGAGGTACTAATATGTCAAACGCAGGAAACCAAGCAATTAAGTGTAGAGTAAAAACTTGTAAGCACCACGAAAATTCAGATTACTGTACATTAACAGATATTGTAGTAGGCTGTGAATGTAGTGATGTAAAAAGCGTCTGTGAAACAGAATGTAAAAGTTTTGAATGTAACTGCTAGTTACTAGCGAGATTTTTTTACAAACTGTACTATTCAAAATCAGTCATTTTGAAAAAATTCCCCTATAACAACCAATAAACAAATTATTAGAGGGTGTTGCGTTTGTAGCACCCTTTAACTTTGCAAAAATCAACGATTTTTCTCAAAATCAAAAAAACATTTGTTTTCTCAACTAAAATGCAATTTTCTTTTATCAATTAAAGTACATTCATTCAAAACCGAAAATATCGACAAATTTAACTTTGTTGACAGTCCAAGAGGGTGCTGTATTTACAACACCCTCTTTTTTTGAATTTAGATATAATATGTATTTAAGCTTTTTCAAAATATTTTCTTGAAAAAGGAATAATCATTCCACCTAACGAATTTCCGATTGTCATAACAATTATGTAAAATAAAGCGTGTAAAGACCAAGCGTTTGCAAGTGTAACATAGAACATATCAGCGATACAATGCTCAAATCCACTAAGTATGAATACAACAACAGGCAAAAATACACCGATAGCTTTGATAACGCCCTCTTTTGCATTTTTGTAAACATCAACAGCAATAAACATAAGTATTCCACAGAATGTAGAAAGAATAAAAATGCTCAAAACACCATCATTAAGTTTAACATCAACAATTTCATTTACTCTACTAAGTTTTGGAAAAATTCTTGTGTATTTAATTACGACACCAACAATAAAAGTTCCTAAAAAGTTACCAAGCCAAGTAAGAGCAAGTTCGATTAAATAACTAGGTTTGTTGTAAACAAGATAACCAATCTTGCCTGTAAAGAGCTGTAAACTAAATACACAAACTGCAAGAAGTCCTATGCCGAAAAGGAATGCACCAACGATACCGTTTTCAACAGATAAATAAACCGTTCCACCGATACCAATCCCTAAACCAGCAACAATACCATAAATAAGTTGTCTCAATCTTTCCATTTTTTCTAATTAAACCTCCATATCATTTTTTAAAATAACTGCAATTTTAATGCATTCAATAACAACTATCATTGTATAGTCACTTTTTCTAACAATGATAGGTTGATTATTTTTTTTAACAATAACACATTCGTTAAGTTTACCACCGTCTTTCCAATATGTCAAAAAAAACATTCCGTCAATTTCTTTTACTCGCCAATTATAATCAGAAACATTTTTTATAAAATAGTCTGTATCGCTACCAAAGCTCTTTAATAACTTACTTTGGCTTTCAACATATCTTTTCAATAACTTTTCCATAGACTACCCCTCCAAATATTTTTTTAAATATTTTCCAGTATATGATTTTTCGCACTTTGCAACTTGTTCAGGTGTTCCGGTCGCAACGATTTCTCCACCACCATCGCCACCCTCTGGACCTAAATCGATTATATAATCAGCCGTTTTAATAACATCTAAGTTATGCTCAATTACAACAACTGTATTTCCGGCTTCAGTTAATTTTTGAAGTATTGCGATAAGTTTATGAACATCATAAGTATGAAGTCCTGTTGTTGGTTCATCAAGAACATAAAGAGTTTTCCCTGTACTTTTTTTACTAAGTTCTGTAGCAAGTTTAACCCTTTGAGCTTCCCCACCAGACAATGTAGTTGATGATTGACCAAGTTTAATATAAGATAAACCGACATCATATAATGTCTGTATCTTTGACTTTATTCTAGGAATATTTTCAAAAAAGATAAGAGCTTCCTCAATAGTCATATCAAGTACGTCAGCAATTGTTTTTCCTTTATATTTAACCTCAAGAGTTTCTCTGTTGTAGCGTTTTCCGCCACAAACCTCACAAGGCACATATATATCAGGCAAAAAGTGCATTTCTATTTTAATAATGCCATCACCAGAACAAGCCTCACATCTTCCACCTTTAACATTAAAACTAAATCTTCCCTTTTGGAAACCTCTGACTTTAGCCTCTGTTGTTTGGCTAAATACATCTCTAATCATATCAAATAAACCCGTATAAGTTGCAGGGTTTGAACGAGGTGTTCTTCCTATAGGAGATTGGTCAATGTCAATCACTTTATCAAAATATTCAATTCCCTTTATTGATTTGTGTTTACCTGGTTTAATTCTTGCTCTGTTTAATTCTCTTGAAAGAGTTTTGTATAAGACTTGATTTACGAGCGAACTTTTACCAGAACCAGAAACACCTGTGACACAAACGAATAATCCAACAGGAATTTCGACATTAATATTTTTAAGATTATTTTCAGACGCACCTTTTATAACAAGTTTTTCTTTTGTTGGCTTTCTTCTTTCTTTTGGTACTTCTATTTTTCTTCTGCCACTCAAATAATCAGCAGTAATTGATTTTTTACATTTCAATAACTGTTTAGGAGTTCCGGCGAAAATAACTTCACCACCGTTTATACCGGCATAAGGACCTATATCAACGATATAATCAGCCTCAAGCATAGTATCAGAGTCGTGTTCAACAACAATTAATGTGTTACCAAGGTCACGAAGATTTTTAAGACTGGCTAAAAGCTTATCATTATCCCTTTGATGAAGTCCAATGCTAGGTTCATCAAGTATATATAAAACTCCAACAAGACCCGAACCAACTTGTGTGGCAAGACGAATCCTTTGAGATTCTCCACCAGATAAAGTTCCTGCCATTCGAGAAAGTGTAAGATACTCAAGACCAACGTTTACAAGGAAACCAAGTCTTGCATTAATTTCTTTCAAAATTTGTTCAGCAATAAACATTTTTGTTTCAGACAATTCAATATTTTCAAAAAAGACCTTTAAGTCTTTTATAGATAACTCTGTCACTTCATAAATATTTTTACCGGCAATAGTAACAGCAAGAATCTCATCTCTAAGACGTCTGCCCTTACAAACAGGACACTCAATGTTTGTCATATATTTTTCATATTCTTGTTTTATTTCCGGGTAATGAGTTTCTTTGTATTTTCGTTCAAGATTTTTTACTATTCCTTCAAATGTGTAAGCATAAATTCTCTCAACCCCACCTGCACCAATATATTTAACCATCATTTCATCGCCACCATTACCATACATAATGATGTGCTTTATATTTTCCGGCAAATCTTTGTAAGGTGTGTCTAAGCTAAAACCGTATTTTTCAGCAAGATTTCTAAACACGTTGTTGCTTGTACTTTTTTCATTTCCGATAGATTTCCAGCCACTGGCATTTATAGCACCTTGATTAATTGAAAGTTCATCATTAGGCACAATAATTTCCGGGTCAAAAATCATTTTAGAACCAAGACCCATACATTCAGGGCAGGCACCGGACGGGTTATTAAAAGAAAATCTACGTGGTTCAATTTCATCAATACTAACTCCACAATCAGGGCAAGCAAAATTTTGACTAAAAGTAAGCTCTTCTTCTCCATTTACGTCAACAACAACAATTCCGCCTGTAAGAGCGAAAACAGTTTCAAGTGATTCAGAAAGTCTTTTTTGAATATCATCTTTAACAATAAGCCTGTCTATTACAATTTCAATAGTATGCTTCTTGTTTTTTTCGAGATGAATTTCCTCAGAAAGGTCATAAATAACCTTGTCTATTCTAACACGTACATAACCACTTTTTTTAGCGTCTTCAAGTACTTTTACGTGTTCGCCTTTTCTGTCTTTAACAACAGGTGCAAACAACTGAATTTTGCTTCTTTCCGGCAAATTCATAATTTGGTCAACGATTTGGTCAATAGTTTGTTTTTTTATTTCCTTGCCACATTTAGGGCAATGTGGAGTACCGACTCTTGCATATAACAGCCTTAAATAGTCGTAGATTTCAGTTACTGTACCAACTGTTGAACGTGGGTTATTATTCGTTGTTTTTTGGTCTATGGAAATAGCAGGCGAAAGCCCCTCGATGCTGTCAACGTCAGGTTTTTCCATTTGACCGAGGAATTGTCTTGCATAAGATGATAACGACTCAACATATCGTCTTTGACCCTCTGCATATATTGTATCAAAAGCAAGGCTAGATTTACCGGACCCACTAAGACCGGTAAAGACAACAAGTTCATCTCTAGGAATTTGAACATCAATATTTTTAAGATTATTTGCTCTTGCACCTTTAATAGTAATTTTATTTTTCATAGCAAACCTCTTTAAAATTTATTTTTATAGATTTAGAATATTAAAGTAACCAATAATTAAATTGTGGTCTAATCAAGAAATTTCTTTAAATTAATGATTTCATCACGCAACTGTGCTGCTCTTTCAAATTGTAAATCGGTTGCAGCCTGTCGCATTTCTTGTTGCATTTTTTCGATAACTTTTGTAAGTTCCTCTTTGCTCATAGATTCAGGGTCTTTGTCAAGTCCCATACCTTTCTTTTCTTCAACAGAGATAGTTGCTTTAATGATGTCGTGAACCTTTTTAACAATAGTTTTAGGTACAATACCGTGTTCTATGTTATATTCTTCTTGTATGTTTCTTCTTCTGTTTGTTTCGCTTATAGCCTTTTGCATAGAATCTGTAATAGTATCTGCATACATAACAACACGACCGTCAGAATTTCTAGCTGCCCTGCCTATTGTTTGTATAAGAGAAGTTTCAGAACGTAAAAATCCCTCTTTATCTGCATCAAGTATAGCAACAAGTGAAACTTCCGGAATATCAAGACCCTCTCGAAGTAAGTTTATTCCGACAAGAACGTCAAAAACGTCCATTCGTAAATCTCTTATTATTTCAAGTCGTTCAAGCGTATCTATGTCAGAGTGTAGATATTTAACTCGTATACCACTTTCTTTAAGATAATTTGTTAAATCTTCAGCCATTTTTTTAGTAAGTGTAGTAACAAGAACTTTTTGTTTCTTTTCGGTAACTTTATTGATTTCAGAGATAAGGTTATCAATCTGACCTTTTATAGGGCGAACGTCAATTTCCGGGTCAAGAAGACCTGTAGGACGCAAAATTTGTTCAGCTGTATTTTCTGAGTGAGCTTTTTCATATTTTGATGGTGTAGCCGAAACAAATAGAATTTGATTAATTTTTTCTTCAAACTCTTGAAATTTAAGAGGTCTGTTATCAAGAGCCGATGGAAGTCTAAAACCAAAATCAACAAGATTAGTTTTTCTAGACCTGTCCCCCTCATACATAGCACCTATTTGAGGGATAGTAACGTGTGACTCGTCAACTATAATAAGAAAATCATCAGGGAAATAATCAATTAAGGTATGAGGAGTACTGCCTGCCTCTCTACCAGATAAATGTCTTGAATAATTTTCAATACCGGAACAAAAACCCATTTCGTTCATCATTTCAATATCATAATTTGTTCTTTGTAAAAGTCTTTGAGCCTCAAGAAGTTTGTCTTCAGATTTAAGTTCTGCAACTCTTTCATCAAGTTCCTGTTCAATTCTCTTTATAGCAGCAGTCATTTTTTCCCTACTTGTTACATAGTGAGATGCAGGGTAAATACAGATATGTTCTCGTCTACCCTTTATTTCGCCTGTCAAAACGTCTATTTCAGTTATTCGGTCAACTTCATCGCCAAAGAACTCAATACGATAAGCATAGTCAGAAGAACCTGCAGGAAATACCTCAATAACATCACCACGAACCCTAAAAGTACCTCGTGTAAAGTTAATATCATTTCTGTCATATTGAATTTCTACAAGTTTTCGGATAACGTCATCTCTGTCTTTAATCATACCAGGTCTTAAAGATATAACCATTTCGTTGTAATCAATAGGGTCACCAAGACCGTATATACAAGAAACACTGGCAACAATAATAACATCTTTTCTTTCAAATAAAGCAGCTGTTGCAGAGTGTCTGAGCTTGTCTATTTCATCATTAACAGAAGAATCTTTTTCGATATAGGTATCACTTTGAGGAACATAGGCCTCTGGCTGATAATAATCATAGTACGAAACGAAATATTCAACGGCATTTTCAGGAAAAAATTCTTTAAATTCATTGTAAAGCTGAGCAGCAAGCGTTTTATTATGAGCAATAATCAAAGTTGGCTTATTAAGTTTTTCGATTATATTAGCCATAGTAAAAGTTTTTCCGGAACCAGTAACACCAAGTAAAGTCTGAAATTTTTTACCATTCAAAAAACCGTCAGATAATTTTTTAATAGCATCAGGTTGGTCACCGGTCGGTTTAAATTTAGAAACAACTTTAAATTTATCCATAAAGCCTCACCTCAATAATTCATTGTAACTATCATATTTTACCATATTCAATAATTTTATACAATCACATCATAATAAAATTCTTAAAAACTCGCAAAAAAATAAATCAAGTAGTTCTAACAAATTTTTTTAACTAGTATAAGTCCATACAAAATTCAAGCCCCAAATCAGTCAATATAATTTCTGCATTACAAAGATTTTTTTTGTTAATAGTAATAAATCCCTTTTCTGTAAGTTCTTTTAGTGCCATATTAAAATCGTGTATTTGCGAACCTTGAGGCATTTTTAGTGTGCAAATATCCTCACCGTCAGAATATGACACAAAAACTTTTTTAAGGATTTCTTTAGCTTTTTCATTCATAATAATTTACTCCTCCAAAAAAACAATCTTTTAAGATTATAATACAAAAAAGATAAAACATCAACAAAAAATCCCTCAAAAAATCAAGTAGATAAAGATAGTTTTTTATAAATTAAATTTATCTCTTTATAAACCATTTATTATTTTAGGGTTCAAATAATTTTTAAACTATAAATCAAAGTTCTAAATAATATTTTTACACAAAATGCACAAAAATCCCATTAATTAATTTTTTTAAAAGGAAAAAGTGTTTTTGTGTAGAATATATATAATATATTTGTTGTGCATATACCACATATTTGTTAATAAAAACAATAATATCGGTTATTTTGATATTCGGAGGAGGTTTTACAATGAAAAGTTATTCTGCTGAAAATATCAGAAATGTTGCAATTCTTGGTCATAGTGGTAGTGGTAAAACTACTATTGCCGAGGCAGTTCTTTATGTAAGTGGTGTTACTAAACGATTTGGTCGTATTGAAGAAGGTAACACTGTAAGTGATTATGATTCAGAGGAAATCAAACGAAAGGCCTCTATTAATGCCTCTGTAATTCCTGTTGAATGGCTTGACGAAAAGATTAATTTTATAGATACACCTGGTTTTTATGATTTTTCTGGTGAAGTTGCTCAAGCTGTCAGTGTTGCTGATATGATTCTTATTGTTGTAAATGCGAAATCAGGTATTGAAGTTGGAACTGAGAGAGCTTGGGACTATGCTGTAAAAAATAATATTCCTAAGATGATTTTTGTTAATGGTATGGACGATGAAAATGCTAATCTTGATGATGTTGTTTTAGCATTAAAACAAGTTTTTGGTAAAAGTATTGCACCTCTCCAAGTTCCTTTTTATGAAAATGGTCATTTTGTAGGCTTTGTCAATGCAATAAGAAAACAGGCTAGAAAATTTATAAATGGTATGGTTGAACCTTGTGATATGCCAGATGGTTTAGATGAGTCTGTTGATTTAATACGTAATATGATAGAAGAAGCTGTTGCTGAAACAAGTGACGACTTAATGGAAAAATTCTTTAATGAAGAAAGTTTCACTGTTGAGGAAATACATAAAGGTCTTAATACTGGTATAGTTGATGGCACAGTTACACCCGTTATTTGTGGTGCTGCAAATTATACTATAGGTATTAGGGTTCTTATGAATTCAATAAATAAATTTTTGCCACCTACAAAAATTGTTAAATCTACAACTACTGCAATTAACCCTAAAACAGACGATATTGTAGAAATAAATTGCGATGAAAAAGACCCTCTTTCAGCTTTTGTGTTTAAAACAATCACTGACCCATTTATCGGTAGGTTAAGTATATTTAAAGTAATATCCGGTGTTATTAAAAAGGATACTATGGTTAAGAATGTAAATAAAAATTTTGCCGAAAAAATTGGACGTCTATATGTTCTTAGGGGTAAAGAACAGATTGAAGTAGATGAGCTTAAAGCTGGCGATATAGGAGCTGTTGCAAAATTGCAAAACACTAGTACAAGTGATACTCTTTGTACAAGTGACAGACCTGTTATGCTTGAACCAATAGAATACCCAAACGCTTACTTTGCAAGAGCATTATATGCTAAAAATAAAGGTGATGAAGATAAGCTTGCTCAGGCAATAGCTAAACTCACCGAAGAAGATAAAGTAATTCGTTTGGAAGTCAATAAAGAAACGAAACAATCTGTAATCTATGGTATTGGTGAAACTCATATTGAAATATTTGCAAATAAGCTAAAAAATAAATTTAAGATTGATATAGAACTTAGAGAAGCGGAAATTCCTTATAGAGAAAAAATTAAAACTAAAACCCAAGTTAGGGGTAAGTATAAAAAACAATCTGGTGGACACGGTCAATTTGGTGATGTCGTTATGGATTTTGAGCCTTCAGGTGATGATACTGTTCCATATGTATTTGAGGAAAAGATTTTTGGAGGAGCTGTTCCAAAACAGTATTTTCCAGCAGTAGAAAAAGGGTTACAAGAATGTGTTAAAAATGGCCCACTTGCAGGTTATCCTGTTGTAGGAATTAAAGCAACTTTGGTTGACGGTTCATATCATAGTGTTGATTCTTCCGAAATGGCATTTAAAATGGCAACACATATAGCATTCAAAGAAGCTTTTCTTCAGGCTAACCCTGTTATTCTTGAACCAATATATAGAGCTTGTATAGCTGTTCCTGACGCTTACACAGGAGATGTTATGGGCGATATGAATAAGAGAAGAGGCCGTATAAATGGTATAAACGAAGAAAATGGAAAACAAGTTATTGAAGCTGAGGTTCCTCTTGCAACAATGCGTTCATATTCTACCGAACTTCGTTCTATGACTCAAGGTAGAGGCAAATTCACTATGGAATTTCTTAGATATGAAGAAGCCCCAAAAGATGTTATGGACAAAATTATTGAGGAAAAAAGTAAACACGATAAATAGAGTATTTCATTAATACAAAATAAGTATATAAAAATATTGAGGTGGTATTTGAAAAAAATACTATCTCAATATTTTTTGAAAAATTATCCTAAAGGATATTCTTTGTACGTTTACGAATATTGCCTCTTTACTATAATCAACAATAACATTGTTGTTTTATAATACTTGCCGTTTATAGTAAAGCTACATTTTTCTCAAATTGGCAACTATTACAAATATAACAACCCCCGTTGTTATCAAACAAACAATGGGGGTTAATTACATTTAAATCAAAAATTTTTTAAACACATCATCTTTAATTTTAGAAATATCAGTATTAACTATTTTTTCCCTTACTTTAAGAACAAAAGACGGTGAAACAGATATTTCATCTATGCCCATAGCCATAAATAATTCTGTAAGTTCCAAATCTGCACCAAGTTCGCCACAAATTCCTGCCCAAATTCCGTTTTTGTGTGCATTATCAATAACCATTTTTATCATTCTTAAAACGGCTGTATGGTGCGTATCAACAAATTTTTCGATACTTTGGTTTTGTCTATCGGCAGCAAGAGTATATTGTGTCAAATCGTTAGTACCAATACTAAAGAAATCAACTTCTTTAGCAAGCAAATCACTAATCATAACAGCAGCCGGTGTTTCAATCATAATACCAACTTCAATATTCCTATTAAAAGCAATTCCGTCTTTATCAAGTTCATCTTTTATTTGTTTGATAATCTCCTTTGTTTTGATAACCTCATCGAGAGATATTATCATAGGAATCATAATTGCGATATTACCAAATGCAGATGCACGCAACAAAGCACGAAGTTGAGTTTTAAAAATTTCAGGCTGTTGAAGACATATTCTGATTGCCCTATAACCCATAGCAGGATTTTCTTCTTTAGGCAAGTTAAAATAATCAGCTTGTTTGTCTGCCCCAATATCCAAAGTTCTTATTATAACTTTTTTGCTTGCCATATTTTGAGCAACTTCTTTATATATCAAAAATTGTTCTTCCTCTGTAGGAAAATCATCATTTTCAAGATATATAAACTCACTTCTAAAGAGTCCAATTCCGCCGGCATCATTTTGAAGTGCCATACCAATATCCTTTATACCGCCGGCATTTGCATATAACATAATTTCCTTACCGTCTAAAGATATTGTATCTTTACCTTTGTATTGTTGTAAGAGTAAGGCTTTCTTTTCTTCCTCTTCTTTTTTAGCCGTAAATTCGTCAATCAAAGGTTGTTCCGGTTCAATATAGACCTTTCCAGAAAATCCGTTAATTATAGCTAGTTTGCCGTTAAATTCTTCTTTTAGATTATCCCCTAAATTTATAATAGCCGGAATATTCATAGTTCTAGCAAGAATAGCCGTATGAGAATTAGACGAACCAAAAGAGGTAGCAAAACCCAAAACTTTGTTTTTATCAAGCTGAACAGTTTCGCTAGGAGCGAGGTCATCAGCAGCAATTATAACAGGTTCGTTAAAGCCGTCATCATCTCCGTCAACACCTTGAAGTATGTTAAGCACACGTTCAGAAACATCTTTAACGTCTGCTGCTCTGCCTTTCATATATTCATCGTCCATAGATGAAAACATTTTTTGAAAATTATCAGAAGTAACAGCAACAGCATATTCAGCATTAACGCTTTGAGTCTTAATAATATTTACAATAGATTCTATATAGTCTAAATCTTCAAGCATCATTTGGTGAATTTCAAAAATCATAGCATTAGCTTCACCAACATCATTAAGAGCCTTTTGAAAAAGTTTTTGAAGTTGTTCAACAGCTTTTTCTTTAGCCTTTTCAAATCTCAAAATTTCACTTTCAAAATCTTCAACTTTAATTCTTTTAATTTGCTGATTTTTTCTTTTGTAAAAAGCAATCTTGCCAATAGCGATGCCTTTAAAAACGCTTTTACCTTGTAAAGCTATCATAAATTAGCCTTCATAAATTCTTCGATAGCAACGATAGCGTCATTTTCGTCAGCACCGTCAGCTTCGATAGTGATTTGTTCGTCAGCTTTAACGCCAAGGCTCATAATAGCAAAGATTCTTTTTGCATCTGCAGATTTATCAGCTTTTTTAATAGTAATAGTTGAAGAAAATTTACCGGCTTCTTTTACTAAAAGACCGGCAGGTCTTGCGTGTATACCAGCTTTATCCTTAATCACATAATCAAATTTTACCATAATAAATTCTCCTTTCTTTATTAAAACATCACATTATTTTTTTGTACTTTTTAGCAAAGCAAGAAGTAACATACCAACGATAGAACCAATAACTAAGGCTAAAATATACATAAGAGCATTACCAATAACAGGTGTAACAAAAATACCACCGTGAGGAGCCATAAGAGTACAACCGAAAGCCATAGATAACGCACCTGCAACAGCAGAGCCAATACAACAAGCAGGGATAACTCTTAGAGGGTCAGATGCAGCGAATGGGATAGCACCTTCTGTAATAAATGAAAGACCCATAACAAAGTTTGTAAGACCGGATTGTCTTTCTTTTTCTGTAAAGTATTTTTTAAAAAATACAGTACATAAAGCGATAGCAATAGGAGGAACCATACCACCAATCATAACAGCAGCCATTATATCATAATTTCCGTCAGCGATTTGAGCAGTACCGAAAACATAAGCTGCCTTATTAATAGGGCCACCAAAGTCAATAGACATCATACCACCTAAAATCATACCAAGGAGTATTTTGCTTGTTCCTCCCATACTTTTAAGAACTTCAGAAAGCCAAGTATTAAAAGTAGCAACAGGTGGATTTATAACATAAGTAATAATTAAAGCAATAATTAAGATACCAAAGAACGGATATAGAAGAACAGGTTTAGTTCCGTCAAGAGATTTAGGTAACTTATCAAAAATCTTCTGAAGTCCAAGGATAAGATAACCAGCGATAAAACCAGCAACCAAAGCTCCTAAAAATCCCGAACCACCGGCATTAGCAATAACACCACCGACAAAACCAACAGCTAAAGCGGGTCTGTCGGCAATACTTTTTGCGATGTAACCGGCAAGTACAGGTAACATAAGACCAAAAGCAGCCTCACCAGCAGTTTTAAGGAAACTAGCAACAGGGGTATTTTTACCGAAATTAGACGGGTCAATGTTGTAATCGTCAAGTAAGAAAGCAAGAGCGATTAATATACCACCGCCGATTACAAATGGGAGCATATAAGAAACACCGTTCATCAAGTGTTTATATATGGACCTACCGGCACTTTCGTGACTTGATTCAGCCTCATTTTTAGAGCCGTCAAATTTATAAATTTCAGCGTCACCATTTATTGCTTTTTCAAGTAATTCATCAGCTTTATTTATACCGTCAGCAACTTTAACTTGAATTACTTTTTTGCCGTCAAACCTAGCCATTTCAACATTCTTATCAGCAGCAACGATAATACATTTTGCATTTTCAATATCTTCTTTTGTAAGGACATTTTTAGCACCACCAGAACCATTTGTTTCAACTTTTATAGATATGCCTTTCTCTTTTGCTTTTGTTTCCAAACTTTCAGCAGCCATAAAAGTATGTGCGATACCTGTTGGGCAAGCTGTTACAGCAAGAACGGAATAACCTGTTTGGATTTCTTGTTTTTCTGTTTCAGCTTCTAATTTGTCATTTTCAGCAAGGTCAATTATATTTAAAACTTCATCTTTGCTTTTTGCAGAGATAATTTTATTTTTAAAGTCTTCATTCATCAATAACATAGAAAGTCTACTAAGTACGTCAAGATGAACATTGTCTTCATTGTCAGGTGCAGCAATAAGGAAAGATACTTTAACTGGTAATCCGTCCAAAGAATCAAAATCAACACCATTAGGAGTAACTAAAAGGCTAAGTCCGGGACTAGAAACAGCAGATGTTTTTCCGTGAGGAATAGCAATTTCTTCACCGATACCAGTGGTAGACTGTTCTTCTCTTGCAAGAACACACTTTTTATATTCTTGAACATCGTTCAAGTTTCCAGAATTTTGCATAAGAGAAACAAGTTTGTCAATAGCCTCATTTTTTGTAGAAATATTCAAATTAAATTCAATGCTTTCTTTTTTTAGTAAGTCAACAATTTTCATAAGAACACCCCCATTACCTTTTCAACATCATCTTTGTTAGCAAGCCAATTTTTAAAAGCTGATGCACTACCGGAAGCAACAGCCTTTTGAAAGGCTTTTTGATAATCATTAGTTTCAATAAAACCGGCAACAAAACCAGCAACCATTGAGTCACCTGCCCCAACAGAGTTTACAAGTTTACCTTTAGGGGCATTTAATACGTGAACTTCGTCATTTTCGTCAACAAGGATTGCACCTTTTTCAGCCATAGAAACTATAACATTAACAGCACCTTTTTCCTTGAGTTTTTTTGCATAAAATATAATGTCATCAATGTCTGTAAGTTCTTTTTCAAAAATTTCTCCTAATTCTTTGTGGTTAGGTTTAATAAGGAAAGGTTTGTATTTGAGCACGTTTACAAGTAGTTTACCTGTTGCATCAACAACAACATTTACCTTTTTACTTGATAAACTTTCAAGGATTTTTTCGTAAATATCTTCCGGCAAAGTTTTAGGAATAGAGCCGGCAAGAATAATATAGTCATCATCTTGAACAGAATTAATAATTTCAAAAAGTTTTTCTATATCACTTTCATCTATTTTAGGGCCCTGACCGTTTATGTCTGCCTCAGAGTCATTTTCTCTAATTTTAACATTAATACGTGAAACGCCATTTTGAAGTTTAATAAACTTACTTTCACAGCCATATTCATTAACTAATCGCTCGATTTCATTGCCTGTAAAGCCAGCAATAAAGCCCAACACTTTACTATCGAAACCAAGATTTTTAAGCATAATAGAAACATTTATTCCCTTTCCACCTGGATAAAATTCTTCATATTCAGACCTATTAATATGCTCTCTTTTAACTTTTTTAGTGTGCATAATATAGTCTATAGACGGATTAAAAGTTATTGTATAAATCATTATTTATCAACCTCCGTAACTAAAGTAACTTTCCTATAGCGTAAATCGGTAACTTTAGAGGTTATAATGTTAGCTTCTTCAATCCTAGCAAAACTTATTGCTGTAACTTTGTTAAATTTTGATGAATCTGCAAGGACATATTTATTTTTACATCTGTCAATAGCAGCTGATTTTATATCAGCCTCATCAATGTTAGGTGTAGAATATCCTTTGAAAGCATCAATTCCGTTAGCTCCAAAAAAGCCAAGGTTAAAATTAAACTTTTGGATATTTAAGATAGCTTCACTACCAACAATAGCTTCTGTTTTCTGTTTAATTCTGCCAGAAATAACATTTACGTTGTAGCCAAGATAAGCAAGCTTTTTAGCTATTGTAATGCCATTTGTAACAAAAACTGCTTTATCTGTTTTAATATAATCAGGGATAAAACCAGTTGTTGTACCAGCATCAATATAAACGAAGTCACCAGCTTTGATAAGAGAAGCAGCCTCACAGGCGATTTTTTTCTTTTCATCGATATTCAATTTTGATTTCTGAATAACGTCTTCTTCATCGTTGTTATAAACGATTTCCAAAGAAGTAGCCCCACCGTGAACTTTAATAAGTTTTCCTAAGTTGTGTAAAGTTGTTAAATCACGTCTTACAGTAGATTCTGAAATCCCAAGAAGTTTAGTAAGTTCAGCAACAGTCATTGCTGATTTTTCATTAACTGCCTTTAAAATTGCCGTATGTCTTTTTTCCATTAACATTTTCCTTACCTCCTTTTCATTTATTTTGTAACTATATAGTAACACCATTTTCAGTCATTGTCAATCAATTTCAATCAAATTAATATCTAAAAAAAGTCATCATTTTTTGTAACTATTGTATAATATCATTTCTTATTTTTGCATTTTTTATGCACTTTAACCTTATTTTTTATATTTTAACAACTAATACAACCTATCATTTGATTATTCTGTTAATCATAATCACGCATATAAACAATATATAAATCACCTAAAACAAGAAAACTTTTCAACCCACCCTCTTTTTCTTTTCTAAAAATAAAAAAAACTGCTAATTAAATCAATTGTTTTAAAAAAAAATCATAGATTTTTTGCAAATCAAGATAAAAGAAACAGTCATTTTTACAAATATGCAACTCTGAAACGACAAAACCCCTAATTTTAAGCAAAAAAGGCTGTCGATTAAATCGACAGCCTAAATATTTATTTTTCAACAACAAATTTAAAATTATTGTCTAATGCTTTTCTAAGAATAGCTGAAACGTCTTCAGCTGTAACGTTTTCATTTCCCATTACTTTCATATTCTTAATAGACTCAGAATTAACACCAGTTGTATTTTTGTCAAGTACATAATTAAGTGTAAGAGAAGCATCGTTTACATCAATTTTTCCGTCATTGTTTACATCACCAAAAGTTACAGGATTATCAGGAGTAGCCTCGCCTACAGTAACTACACAACTTCCAGTATAACCACCGTCAGTTGTTGTAACTGTAATTTTAGCAGTACCGTCAGCAACAGCAGTAACTAAACCATTTTCATCAACTTTAGCAACTTCTGGTTTGTCAGAAGACCAAGTAACTGTTTTGTCTGGTGCATCAGAAGGAGAAACAATAGCGTAAAGCTGGTGAGTTTCGCCTTTTTTGATATTGAAACTATCTTCAGAAATAGTAACACCTTTAACTTTAAGGTCACCACTTACAGAAACATTATCAAAGTAAACATTAGCATCAGCAGTTCTTACAAGTCTTATTTGTTTAAGCTGTAAAGGAGTTTTAGCAATAAGATTTGTAGTAACTTTTCCGATAGGAGTTGAACTTATGTTAGAAGTATTGTAACTTCCGTCTGTTCCGTGAAGGAATATAGAAGTTTCAGCAGTTTTGTTATCAAAGTCAAGTTCAACTTGAACTCTGTACCATTTATCGGCTTCAAGTGTTCCGACTTCAGTAAGAGTAGCAGTTGTATCGTTTGCATTTGGAGTATCAGAAGTAACAACATAAGTTTTTCCACCAATATCAGTTAAGTGGTAGAAAATATTTGTTGAATCAAAAGCAGCTGAACCATAGCCGTTTCCGTCATCAGCAGTTTCGTTATTCTCTAAGAATATACGGAAAGTTCTACCAGTAGTACCTGTTATAGAATTTTCGCAGAAATCAGTGGTAAATGTAACCTTTCCAGTACTTGCAGGAGTATTAAATTTTTTGAACACAGCTTTGTTTGGTAAAAGTACTTTTGCAGTACTGTTACCAGCAACAGCAGTAGTATCATCGAGTTTAATTCCGACAGCACTCTGGTTATATTCTTTAAACCAGCCACTAAAGTCATCAGTATCAGTAAAGAATTTATCAGAAACAACTTCTTGATTAGTTCCTGTACCATTTACAACTAAAACAATGTCTTCTGTTTCAGCAGTACCTTTAAGATTTTTACCATAAGTAACAGTACCTCTTACATTAATAGTTGTAACGCCACATTTATCATAGTTGATAGTACCGTCGGCATTTACAACATCGCTTTGACCGTCAACAGTTTTCCAAGTTATGTTAGATAAATGGTTACCATATACAGGAAGTCTGTCGCCTTTTTTCAATGTATGTTTTTTAGCGATTGACTTAGCGTCTTCTTGAGCGATAGAAGTCAAATCTTTAAATTGAATATTGTCAATATAGAATTTACAAGTGTCAATACTTCTGTTTGGTCTAAATGCAATTCTATCAGGAATAAAGTTTTGATAAGTAGCTTTATCATAAGCAGTTTTAGAGCTTGCACCAACTACAGAGCCAACTTGTTTACCAGTTTCATCATAAACATAGTAATCAACCGTAGGAGCTGTACCATTAGAAATTCCAACAGTATTTACAAAAAGTTTAAATGTATACCATTTTCCGGTATCATTTGCAAGAGAAGCAGTATTTTTAGTATCTTTGTATGCTAAAATACCGTCATCAGTAAATCTAATTTGTCCAATTATATTAGAACCTCTTAAATAAGCCTCAAAATAACCATCAGTAGAAAGCTCATCTATATAAGCATCAAAATCAACTTCAACTACTTTTTCAGACATTTTACCGAAATTGTATGTAAAGTCATACATACCTTTTCCGGCATCAACAGAAGCATCAACTTTAGTTTTTGCGGACTGATTTACTTGATAAATTTTACCGTGGTCACCTGTGTCTTGACCATTTATGTTGTCAACAACACCCCAAGTCATTTTATCATTTTTAGTGTAATTTGTAGTCATTTTTAAATCTTCGGAATCACCGTTTATTTCACATTCTTCAAAGTCAACAACGCCGTCTTGACTTTCACTTAAAGAACCAACGATAATATCAAAAGTTTTAGTAACAGAAGTAAGACCGTCTTTTGAGATAATAGCAGTTAATGTTGCATATTTAACACCACTACCATAATCACCAACGATAATTTCATTATCAGAAAACACACTAGGGTCACTACTTGACCAAGTAATTTTTACATCTTCATTGTCAGCAAAAGAAGATGTAAGAGAAGTATTTTTAGTAATTATAGTTTTCTGAACAGAAATACTGTCAGCAAGCTGTTGTAATTCTTCCTGAGGAGTAACTTCTGAGAAAGAACCAGGATTCCAGTTATCAGCTTTACTACCGAATTTTTCTTTTAAATGTTTAAATGGACTATAAGTTTCATAGTAGTCATATTCAGATAAAGCAGCAACATAAGCAGGGAGAGTAGAAACATCAACAGCAGCACCCTTGCTATCTCTTGATTTATATTCCATAAATCTAATTTTATCAGTTTTGCCGGTTACATCGGCAAATCTTCCAGATGCAACATTTATAATTTTACAATCAGCATATATTATTTGACCATAATCTGAACTAGCAGAGCCCAAAACAGCAGAGCCATTACTATTTATGGTAGAACCCATAATAAGTATACCATATTTATTTCCAGAGCTAATAGCACTATCAGCGATTGAAACTTTATCAGAAAGAGCTGATTTATTGATAACAGCTTTTGCGTCATCAGTTGCTTTTACAGTCCCTGTAAAAGCACAATTTTTAAAGTAAGTTCTTGCTTTATTAGAAATAACAACAGAATTATCTTTTCCGACAAAAGTACAATTATCAAAAGTAGCTTTGTCAGTAGCAATAGTTAAGGCATCACCAGAGCCGTCACCAACTTGCACTCCGTCAATAGAAAATCCCTCGGCAGATGATAAGACATTAATTCCCTTAATTATAACCTTGTCTGTTGTATTTTCTTCAAGCATAATACCTAAATTGCTTAAATCAACAGTTACATTTTCGTCATAAGTACCAGCAGTCATATAGATAGTTTTTCTACCAGCAACCATATTGTCTGCGTTGTCTTTCATATATTTAATTGCAGCAGTTAAAGTTTTGTAGCTTTCGCCCTCAACTTCATTAGCAGAAGCATTAACAACAACAGAGTTTTTAATAGTTGGAGAAGTTGTAACAACACCTTCAGGGAAAGCATCAACAGTAAGGTCATTGAGGTAATATTCAATGTTAGTATATCCAAGACCAGCATAATCGCCATTAGCATCAGAAGCATTGTTAGGGTCAAGACCTCTTGCAAGTTCCCAATCATCAGGCATACCGTCATTATCTGAGTCTACAATTTCTTTTTTAAGAACAGATTCAGGATAATACTGACTATAATCTACTTGATGAATACTACATTTTTCAATTTCAGCCTTTTGAGTTGCGTTTGCTTCAGATAAAGGTCTAGCACCAGTAATATAACCAGTACCGTTTATAGCATCACTACAAACTTCAAGGTCGATTTTAGGTTTAGTTGTTGGGTTGATACCAGCACCGGCGTATTTAGTAACTTTGTCAAAAGCAACATCAGCAGTATCCATAGTAGGAACAACAGAACAATCAACGCCATTTACTTTAACAGGCATATATTCGTCTGTACGGTAATAGCTTTCGCCACCCTGTGCAGTAGCAGCGTCACTCCAACCAAAAGAACTACTCCAGTTTTTAGTTCCGTCATCTCTAACAGAACCGTCTTTGTTGAGCATTTTGTTACCAGTTAAATAGAATTTATAGTTTTCAATACCAGAACCACTACCAAAGCTAAAATATCTGTAAGCTCCAGAAGTCGAGTTACCAGCTTTATAGAAGTTATTAGCAAAGTTGATGCGACCGGCTGTACCATAAGCAGTTTGATAACCCCAGTCATACACAACGTTGTTTACGTAATCCATAACGCTAGTACCTTCAACTTTACCTCTAAAGTTTCTTGAGATATTATGTACAACTAAGTTATGGTGCCAAGAGGCTTGACCTTTACCAAACATTATACCAAAACCGTGAATACCTTTAGAATGGTAAGAGAAAGAGTTTGCAGGTCCAACAATTGTATATTGTACAGTATAGTTTGTGTTATTAGAATAAAGACCCCATTGTTCGTCATTAGACCAACCTAAAGAACAGTGGTCAATAATAGAGTTAGAGCCTTTAGCACCGCCCCACGCGTCATAGTCTTGGTTTGTACCTCTTTCACCGGGACGAGAGCTAATAAAACGAGCGATTATGTTATCGCCACCCATACCAATTTTATAATTTTTAAGAGTAACACCTTTACCACCAGGAGCAGTTTGACCAGCGATAGTAATGTTATCCTTTACAACAACATCACTTTTAAGTTCAATAGTACCACCGACATCAAAAACGACAATTCGGTTAGAACCACTTACGGCGTCACGGAAAGAACCTGTACCGCTATCTTTAAGGTTTGTAACGTGATAGATTTTACCGCCTCTACCACCAGTTGCATATTTTCCGGCACCCTCAGCACCAGGGAAAGCAAGCAAAGAAGTGTTAGCTGCCAAGTCAACATTTTCTTCTTGAGCCACGTTTTCAGAAATGTCATCTAAAGCGAAAGCAGAAGTAACACAGCTACTTACAGCAAGAACTGTTGACAGAGCTAAAGCAACAAGTTTTTTCATAAAAGAAAAACCCCTTTCAAAAAAATTAATCTAGTACATTTTTACCCAAAACAACAGCTAGACAGTACAAGTTATCCTGTAGCAATGACTAAATACTTATCATTTGTATTGTTATATATGTATAACTTAAACAAATCACTACATTAATTATACGAATTTAATAAAAAAAAATCAATACCTATATTATATAATTTTAAAATTTAGTTATTTTGTAGAATAACGTCATTAAAAACAAGCGATTCCGTCAAATAAATTATTAATTTTAACTAATAACAACTAATTTTCAACTTATACGTATCAATTTTATGTCTTGTATTCAAATATTTGACATCAAGGGGTCATCATATAAAGTTATCGTCTAAAATTTCAAGAATTTTAGGAAATGGCATAAGACTTCTTTTCAATATACCATTTACAAAAGCAATAAAAATACCGTAATTAACAACAGGTATATTTTGTTTATTAGCCGAACTAATACGACTTTTCATTTCTTTTTCGTTAAGCATACAGCCACCACAATGTATAATAAGTTTATACTTCGATAAATCTTGTGGAAACTCCGTTCCGCTTGTCGTTTCTATATTAATCTTTTTGCCAGTATATTCAAAAAGCCATTTTGGTATTTTATAAGTTCCAATGTCGCCACATTGTCTGTGGTGCGTACAACCTTCAGATATAAGAACTGTGTCACCGTCTTGTAATTTATCAACAGTTTTAACGCCTTCAATAAGTTTTTTTAGATTTCCTTTGTGTCTTGCAAATAATATCGAAAAAGACGTAAGCAAAATATCATCAGGAGTATCTTTTGAAACTTTTGAAAATACCTGAGAATCACATATAACCATTTTAGGCTTTTTAGGAAGTTCAGAAAGCAAATTAGAAAGTTCATATTCTTTTACAACTATAGAAACAGCGTCAGCGTCCAAAATATCACGTATAGTTTGTTGTTGAGGTAATATAAGTCTGCCTTTAGGTGCAGCGTCATCAATAGGAATTACAAGAACAATAAAGTCGTGAGGTGCAATCAAATCTTTGACTATAGGATATTTAGGTTCAGATGTATTTGCTTTTTTTGCAATCAGCTCTTTTAGTTCATTTATGCCCTCTTTTGTATTAGATGACACATAAATATAATCAGGATTTTTTTCTCCAGAATATACATCAAGCTTATTAGCAACAATGATATAAGGTATATTTTTTTCTTTAAAATTTTGAATAAGTTCAGTTTCCACATCAGATATAGGATAATTAGGGTCTACAACCAAAATTGCAATATCTGTTTTATTTAAAATTTGTATAGATTTTTTAACACGCAATGCTCCAAGTTCACCTATATCGTCAATACCGGCAGTATCAATTATAACAACAGGACCAAGTGGAAGTAATTCCATAGATTTATAGACAGGGTCTGTTGTAGTTCCCTTTTCACTTGAAACAATAGCAATTTCTTGACCAGTTATAGCATTAATCAAGCTAGATTTTCCAACATTTCTTTTACCAAAAATTCCGATATGTACTCTATCAGAAGACGGTGTATTATTCAAACTCACAAAATTCCTCCTATCAAATTTTTATTCAACAAATTGGGGTTTGTCGATTAAGACCGTGGGGCTTTGCCCCACCACCCCTTTAAAACCGTGGGCTTTGCCCACACCCACAAGCCTTTGAAAAGGCTTGACCTAAACTTTTGCCGGAAACTATCGTTTCCTGTCTTGTTGTCGACTAAAGGTGGCTAATTTAAGGCTT
>CABVAP010000011.1 GCA_902496345.1 uncultured Eubacteriales bacterium | reverse complement strand
TCGAAACCCCCCAGGTTTTTGGGTACTTTTTGCAATCAAAAAGTACCACGCCGTAGGCAAATAAATAGATTTCCGATGAAATCGAATTATAAACCAATAGCTAAAATCACCACAAAGCCAGTTTTTAAATCTTTTTAATTAAAAAGGTTCACCACTACAAACCCCAATTTGTCGAATTTTAAAAGGAGAATGATTTCTTTGAGCTGTGGTAAAAATAAGGATTATTTGCTTAAATATATCGAGGGAACTATATCAGAAAAAGAATTGCTTGAACTTAGTGAACATATTAGAAATTGTGATGAATGTTTTGAAGAGTTTTCTGCATATAGCCAGATTATAGGCGAAAATGACGTCTTAAATGATAATTTGATAGGGAAACAGGAGATTGAACACGAGGAAGTCGAAAATGCTGACTTTGAGTTTAGCATTATGAAAAAAATTACGGGTATAGATTTTAAAACCGAAAAACTTCTTATATATATCGTTGGTATTTTGTCTTTGATTGTCGCAGTTGTTACTTTTTTTGAGTGTTATTCCAATAATGTTTTTTTCGATAAAGAACTTATTGACAATATGCTTAGAAATTCGCCAACGTTTATTGATAAGGTTGCTTCACTTGTAGGCTTTATGGTTAATTCTAGTATACAATTTATGTCTGAATTTGTTAAGATAATGAAGCCTTTTTCAGTTTTTGTTATGATTTATACGGCAGTTTGGAGAATTATTTTGATTTATTTGAACAGGGGTGAAAAAAATGTCTGACTTACAAAAAGAAAAAAATTTAGGTGGCATAAAAAAACAAAATGTTAATATACTTTCAATAGAAAGTTCTTGTGATGAAACTTCGGCGGCAGTTGTTGTTGACGGTCGTGATGTATTGTCTAATGTTATCTCATCTCAGATTGCTATACATAAAAGATATGGTGGAGTTGTGCCAGAAATAGCGTCAAGAAAGCATATTGAGGCAATTGATGTTGTCGTTAAAGACGCACTTAAAGAGGCTGACAAGTCACTTGATGATATTGATGTCGTTGCTGTTACTTATGGCCCCGGTCTTGTGGGTGCTTTGCTTGTTGGGTTATCTTATGCAAAGGCTTTGGCTTTTGGTGCTAACAAGCCTTTAGTTGGTGTACATCACATAGAAGGGCATATCTGTGCGAATTATATCGAAAATAAAGACTGGAAACCACCTTTTATATGCCTTGTTGTTTCCGGTGGACATACTCACCTTGTTAAAGTTACTGACTATTGTAAATATGAAATACTTGGAAAAACAAGAGATGACGCTGCTGGAGAGGCATACGACAAAGTTGCAAGAGCTTTAAACAGACCTTACCCGGGTGGTCCTGAAATTGATAAACTTGCAAAAGAGGGCAAAAAAGACGCTATTGATTTCCCTAGAGTTATGCTTGAGCCGGACAGTTTTGACTTTAGTTTTAGTGGAATAAAATCTGCTGTACTTAACTACTTAAACAAAGCTAAAATGACAGGTGAAGAAGTTGTGCCAGCTGATGTTGCGGCATCTTTTCAACAGGCTGTTGTTGATGTTTTGGTTGCAAAAACTATTTCCGCTTGTCAAAAAGCTGGTATTAAAAAAGTTGCTATGGCTGGAGGGGTTTCTGCAAATTCGTTCCTTAGAGCAAGTATGAAAGAGGCTTGTGAACAAAATGGGTTTGAGTTAAATGTGGCTAAACCTATACTTTGTACAGACAATGCTGCTATGATTGGCTCGGCGGCATATTTTGAATACATATCCGGTAAAAGTGATAAATGGGATTTGAACGCTTATCCGTCTTTAAAACTTGGCGAAAGACCTTAACTTTCTATATAAACAAAAAACATACAAGATAAAAATAAACATACTTTTGAAATATTAAACTTGATTGTTTTTTTGTGTGATGTTTATATTTTATTAAATTGTTCTTTTACTTAGTGTGATTTTGTGATGTTTTAATAAAAAATTTACCTATTATTTTGGGCAATATTTAAAAATATTTTTGTTTGATTTATTTATTTTTTATTTTTGTACAATTTAGCCTGTTTTTATATCTGATTTTTGTGTATGAAAAAAATTAGAAATGTGTTGACTTTTGTATAATGTTTTGGTAAAATATCTATAAATTAAATTTTAAGATTTATTTTGGAATTTGATTTTTGATTAAATGCTACGATTAGGACAAAGGTTTGGTTTGTTAAATTTCTCAGAGAGTTGCCGTTTTGGTGAAAGGCAATAAATTTATAATCAAATATATCCCCTATGAGCAGTTTCTCCTAACGTTTACTTTATGTAGGCCAGTAAGAGTAAATCGGTAAGCCCCGTTACAGGCTAAGGTTTTTATCGAACCTACTGAGAATTCATAAGAATTGAATTAGGGTGGTAACACGTGTATATCCTCGTCCCTTACAAGCTTTTTGCGGGACGGGGTTTTTTTATCAAATTGACAATTTTGTCGGAAAGAGGGAATGTTGTGAATAGACACGTTTTATCTATTTTGGTTGGAAATCAAGCAGGTGTATTAAGCAGAGTGACTGGTCTTTTCTCAAGGAGAGGTTACAACATCGACTCTTTGAGCGTTGGCGTTACAGAAGACGAAAAATATTCTCGTATCACTGTTGTTGTCTACTGCGATGATGATTCAATCGAACAAATCATTAAACAAGTTGAAAAGCTTTATGATGTTATAAGAGTTGTTGAACTTAGCCCAGAAAAGGCTGTTTATAGAGAGCTTGCTCTTATTAAAGTTAAAACTGATGCTGCATCTAGAGCTGAAGTTATAAGCATTGTTGATATTTTTAGAGCTAACATTATTGATGTTGCTACTGAATCTATCACTATAGAAATTACCGGAGATGAAGACAAGATTATGGCTTTTACTAATCTTATGGAGTCTTTTGGTATTAAAGAAATCGTTCGTACCGGACTTACTGCCCTTTGTAGAGGCAATAATCCGATAAAAAAAATAAAATTTTAATTTAATTAAATATTATATTAGGAGGACTTTAAAATGGAAAAAGTTGAAATGGGTCAATTAAAAAGATATTATGATGAAGATTGTGATTTAGGTTTATTAAAAGGCAAAACTGTTGCTGTTATCGGTTACGGTAGCCAAGGTCACGCTCACGCTTTAAACCTTCACGATTCTGGCGTTGATGTTGTTGTTGGTCTTTACGAAGGTAGTAAATCTTGGAAAGTTGCTGAATCTCACGGCTTAAGAGTTGCTACAACTGAAGAAGCTGTTAAACAGGCTGACGTTATTATGGTTCTCGTTCCTGATGAAAAACAAGCTGATTTATACAAAAAATCTATCGCTCCTAACTTAACTGCTGGTAAATATCTTGCATTTGCTCACGGTTTTAACATTAACTTTAAACAAATCGTTCCTGGCGATGACATCAATATCTTTATGATTGCTCCTAAAGGACCTGGTCACACAGTTAGAGACCAGTATGTTGAAGGTCACGGTGTTCCTTGCTTAGTTGCTGTTGAACAAGACCCTTCTGGAAACACTTTAGACATCGCTCTCGCTTATGGTAAAGGTATCGGTGGTGGTAGAGCCGGTATTATGGAAACTACTTTCAGAGTTGAAACTGAAACTGACTTATTCGGTGAACAAGCTGTTCTTTGCGGTGGTGTTGCTGAACTTATGAAATGTGGTTTTGAAGTTCTTGTTGAAGCTGGTTACTCTCCAGAAAACGCTTACTTTGAATGCTTCCACGAAATGAAACTTATCATCGACCTTTGTATCGAAGGTGGTCTTACTCTTATGCGTCACTCTATCTCTGATACTGCTGAATTTGGTGACTATGAAATCGGTAAGAGAATCATCACTGAAGATACTAAGAACGAAATGAGAAAAGTTCTTAGAGAAATCCAAGATGGTACTTTCGCTACTAAATGGATTGCTGAAAACAAAAACGGTCGTGCACACTTCAACGCAAGAAGAAGAATTGAATCTGAACACCAACTTGAAATTGTTGGTAAAGAACTTAGAAAATGTATGAGCTGGCTTAAAACTGAAAGAGACGTTTAATACTAGCTATAGCTATTTACATAATCAATGATTAATCTTGGGGTGTGGAAAATATTTTTCACACCCTTTGAAAAAAATCTTATATGTTTTATTTAATAACAGAGGAACAGGTGGGCTTATAAATGTGATTTGTGTCACAATTTGAGTCTGAAATTATTTTTTAAATGAAAATTAGTTTTTTGAAAATATCTAAACGCTGTTTTTTACGGCTATTAATATTAAATTTTTAACGGAAGGAGGAAGAAAGAAAAATGAGTAAACAAATAGCTATTTTTGACTCTACTTTGAGAGATGGCGCTCAAGGTGAGGGGATTTCTTTTTCTGTTGAGGATAAAATTAAAATAGTTAAAACTCTTGATGATTTGGGGATTAGTTATATCGAAGCCGGTAACCCCGGTTCTAATCCTAAAGATTTGGAATTTTTTCAAAGAATTAAAGATATTAAACTTAATAACTCTAAAATCGTTGCTTTTGGTAGCACCAGAAGATGTAATATATCTGTTGAAGAGGACAAAAATATTAAATCTCTTGTTGGTGCTGGTGTTGATACGGTTGCTATATTCGGTAAGAGCTGGGATTTTCACGTTACTGACATAATTCATACGACCCTTGACGAAAATCTTAATATGATAAACGAAACTATTGCGTATCTTAAATCTCTTGGTAAAGAAGTTATTTTTGATGCAGAGCATTTTTTTGACGGATACAAAAATAATTCCGAATATGCACTTAAAACTTTGGAAGTTGCCGTTTCTGCCGGGGCAGACTGTCTTGCCCTTTGTGATACAAACGGTGGTTGCTTCCCTGATGAAATATATGAAATAACGAAAGTGGTTTGTGAGAAATTTGAGGTGGCCGTTGGTATCCATTGTCATAATGACTGTGGTATGGCAGTTGCGAACGCTATTATGGCTGTTTATGCTGGTGCAACTAATATTCAAGGAACTTTTACGGGATTTGGAGAAAGATGTGGTAATACAACATTATCGACTGTTATTGCTAACTTGCAAGCAAAAAAAGATTATTATTGTATACCTGAGGAGAATATCGAAAATCTTACTCACACAGCGAGAAAGATTTCCGAAATTGCCAACTTTAAACTTAGTGACATTATGCCTTATGTCGGTAAATGTGCTTTCGCCCACAAAGGCGGTATGCATATCGATGGTGTAAGCAAGGCACCACACAGCTTTGAACATATTGAACCTTCTAAAGTGGGAAATGAACGAAAGTTCCTTACTAGCGAGGTTTCTGGTAGAAGTACAATTTTATCTATGATTAGAAAAATTGTGCCTGATATTGAAAAAAATTCACCTGAGACTGAATTGGTTATTAAAAAACTCAAAGAGTTTGAATATAACGGTTATCAGTTTGAAGGTGCTGACGGAGCTTTTGAACTTCTTATACGAAAGACTCTTGGTAAATATAAACCTTTCTTTGAACTTGTTAATTTCAAAACTATCGGTGAAATGCCTTATACTGACGGAAATAGTGCTTCTGCTGTTATAAAGGTGATTGTTGACGGTAAAACAGAAATTACAGCAGCTGAGGGTAGTGGTCCTGTTAATGCCCTTGATAAGGCTTTACGTAAAGCTCTTGAAGTCTTTTATCCTGAACTTTCTAAAGTTCATCTTACTGACTACAAAGTTAGAGTGCTTGACGGTAAAACGGCTACTGCATCTAAAGTTCGTGTTCTCATTGAGTCCAGTGACGGAGTTGATAATTGGACAACTGTTGGCGTTTCTAACGACATTATTGAGGCGAGCTGGATTGCCCTTGTTGATTCTATCGAATACAAGCTCATTAAGGATATTGAGTGTAAGTTCAAAGCATATTTATAATTTTTACATAAGATAATTATTTTATATTTAAGGAATTATGATTTTAGCCGGTTCTGTAAATGTTGATGCAGATGGAATGCCTTTAGAATAATATAGAATAAAAGATAAAAATGGTGTGTTTGTAACATTTGTATTTGAGTTTTATATGCTTAAATTTATTTAGGCATTGGATTATTTGAGTTATGAAAATTATTTATTAATAAGATATATATTTTTTAAGGAGGAACAAAACTATGGGTATGACTATGACTCAGAAAATTTTAGCAGCTCACGCAGGTCTTGAATCTGTTAAAGCAGGTCAGCTTATCGAAGCTAAACTTGACATCGTTCACGGTAACGACGTTACAACTCCTGTTGCTGTTAAAGAATTTAATAAAATTGGTGTTAAAGAGGTTTTTGATAAAAATAAAGTAACTATCGTTCCTGACCACTTTACTCCTAACAAAGATATTAAATCTGCTGAACATTGTAAAATCATCAGAGAATTTGCTTATGACAAAGGTATCAAAAACTATTTTGAAGTTGGACAGATGGGTATTGAACATTGTCTTTTACCTGAAGCTGGTCTTGTTGTTCCTGGTGATGTTGTAATCGGTGCTGACTCTCACACTTGTACTTACGGTGCTTTAGGTGCTTTCTCTACTGGTGTTGGTAGTACTGATATGGCTGTTGGTATGGCTAGAGGCGTTGCTTGGTTTAAAGTTCCTGCTGCTCTTAAATTTGTTCTTAAAAACAAACCTGCTAAATGGGTTAGTGGTAAAGATATTATCTTACATATCATTGGTATGATTGGCGTTGACGGTGCTTTATACAAATCTATGGAATTTGCCGGCGAAGGTATTCAATACCTCTCTATGGACGATAGATTTACTATCGCTAATATGGCTATCGAAGCTGGTGGTAAAAACGGTATCTTCCCTGTTGATGAAAAAACTCTTGAATATGTTAAAGAACACTCTGACAAAGAATATACTGTATTTGAAGCTGACGAAGATGCAGAATATGATGCAGTTTATGAAATTGACTTATCAACTTTAAGACCAACTGTTGCTTTCCCTCATCTTCCTGAAAATACAAAAACTATTGATGAAGTTGGCGACGTTGAAATTGACCAGGTTGTAATCGGTTCTTGTACTAACGGTAGAATGGACGACCTTAGAATTGCCGCTAAAATTCTTGAAGGTAAAAAAGTTAATCCTAAACTTAGAGTTATCATCTTACCTGGTACTCAGAAAATTTACTTACAATGTATTGAAGAGGGTATCGCTAAAACTTTAGTTGAAGCTGGTTGTGTATTCTCTACTCCTACTTGTGGTCCTTGTCTTGGTGGTCATATGGGTATCCTTGCTAAAGGCGAAAGAGCTTTATCTACTACTAACCGTAACTTTATCGGTCGTATGGGACACCCTGAATCTGAAGTTTACCTCTGTAGCCCAGCTGTTGCTGCTGCATCTGCTATCGTAGGTAAAATCGTAAGTCCAGAAACTGTTTAATTTAGGAGGTTTTGAAATGAAAGCAAACGGTACAGTTTTTAAATATGGTGACAACATTGATACTGACGTTATTATCCCAGCAAGATACTTAAACTCATCTGACCCAGCAGAATTAGCTAAACACTGTATGGAAGATGCTATTCACAGTACAGTTCCTTTTGCTGCAAACGTTAAAGAGGGCGACATTATTGTTGCTGAAAAAAACTTTGGTTGCGGTTCTTCTAGAGAACACGCTCCTATAGCTATCAAAGCTAGTGGTATTTCTTGTGTTATCGCTAAAACTTTCGCAAGAATTTTCTATCGTAATGCTATTAACATTGGTCTTCCTATCCTTGAGTGTGAAGAAGCTGCTAACGATATTGAAATGGGCGACAAAGTTGAAGTTGATTTTTCTACAGGTGTTATTACTAATTTAACTAAAAACAAAACTTATCAGGCTGAACCTTTCCCAGAATTTATGCAGGAAATGTTCAAAGTTGGTGGTCTTGTTGAACAAACTAAAGTTAAACTTGGTTTAAAATAAAAAAGATTAATTCAAACCTTGATGATTTGCCGATGACCTTATTGGGTTTAAAAGTTTTTGTATAACGAAAACTTTTTGCCTTTAGGTCGGCAACGCTCAAGGTTTTAAAAAAATTTATTTAAAAGGTGGAATAAAAATGAATTATAAAATTGCTGTTGTTGCAGGCGATGGTATCGGTCCAGAAGTTATGGAACAAAACATTCTTGTTTTAAACGAAATTGGTAA
Source organism: uncultured Eubacteriales bacterium (assembly GCA_902496345.1). Classification (GTDB taxonomy): domain Bacteria; phylum Bacillota; class Clostridia; order Lachnospirales; family CAG-274; genus MGBC114079. The sequence continues at coordinate 30,080 of CABVAP010000011.1, read as the reverse complement.
AAAATTTGGTCACACTTTTGAATATACTCACGTTTTAGGTGGCGGTTGTGCTATTGATAAATATGGCGAACCTTTGCCTCAAGAAACTATTGACATTTGTAAAGCAAGCGACTCTGTTCTCTTAGGTGCTGTTGGTGGTTGGCAGTGGGATAACCTCCCTGGTGACAAACGTCCTGAAAGAGCTTTACTTGGTCTTAGAGGTGCTTTAGGTTTATATGCTAACCTTAGACCTGCTACTTTACATGACGCTTTAAAAGATGCTTGCCCTCTTAAACCTGAACTCGTTGCTGACGGCGTTGATATTATGGTTGTACGTGAGCTTACTGGTGGTATGTACTTCGGCGAAAAAGGCAGAAAACAAACTGATATGGGTGAAGCTGCTTACGACGTTGAACAGTATTCTGAAAAAGAAGTTGAAAGAATTACTAGAAAAGCATTTGAAATTGCTAGAAAAAGAAAAAAACACGTTACTAACGTTGATAAACAAAACGTTCTTGAATCTTCTAGACTTTGGAGAAAAGTTGTTCTTGAAGTTGCTAAAGACTATCCAGACGTTGAACTTGACCACTTATATGTTGACAATGCAACTATGCAATTAATTATGCGTCCTACTACTTTTGACGTTATCGTTACTGGTAACATCTTTGGTGATATTCTTTCTGACGAAGCTAGCCAGATGACTGGTTCTATCGGTATGCTTCCATCTGCAAGTCTTGGCGACGGTAGCCTTGGTATGTATGAACCTGTTCACGGTTCTGCTCCTGACATCGCTGGAAAAGACATTGCTAACCCAATTGCTACTATTCTTTCTGGTGCTATGATGCTTAAATATAGCTTTGGTTTACTTGAAGAAGCTAAATGCATTGAAGACGCTGTTACTAAAGTTCTTGACGCTGGTTATAGAACTGGTGATATTATGAGCGAAGGTATGAAACAGGTTGGTTGTAAAGAAATGGGTAAACTTATTATTGAAAATCTTTAATTTATAACTGCTTTTAATTTTTGTTTGAGTTATCGTGTTAATTTAAAATAAATCATTTTAGGTCTTGCCACATTTGGGGGCAAGACCTAAGGTTTAATAATTCTTAATGCGATAGCTCTTATACATTACAAGAAATATTTATATTTCTTGTATTTTTTGATTTTTGGAATTGAATTTTGACAATGTAAAATCAATTTATAAAGGGAAGATGTAAATGAAAAAAATTAAGATTACAGCTATGTTTATTGTTGTTGTCTTTCTAATGCAATTGACTTCTATTGGAGTTTTTGCTGATACTCCCTCAAATTGGGCAAAAAATGAAGTCAATACTGCTATTCAAAAAGGTCTTGTTCCTGAAGAACTTCAAAGCAATTATTCTAAAAATATAACAAGACAAGAGTTTTGCAAACTTTGCACATCTGTTATGAAAGTCTGGAGTGGTGAGTTTCAATACCAAGATAATTTACAAAGTTTTGATGATTGTTCTGATAAAGATGTTTTGAATTGTGCAAAACTTGAAATTGTTAGTGGTGTTGGAAATAATAAGTTTGCACCTCAAAATCCTATAAAAAGACAAGAGGCTGCAAGAATGTTATACAACACTCTCAACGTTGCTACACCTGTTATCTATGAATCACACGGGAAAGCTCCTATGGGTTTTTACCCTGATGATGTTCCACACTCATTTAATGATGGCAGTTTAATTAAAAATTGGGCAAGAAAAGAAAGAAATAAATAAATGGTAAAATTATAAAAAAAGACGTAAATAATACTTTGACTGTTGACAAAAGTGGAATATGTGCTTATTATGACAGTAACAACATTATTCATTTCTTTGATTTCTTTGGTGATGATATTGTTGATGTTAATTTAGCTAATGTAGTATATAGTGATATTTCTAACAAAACTATATACAAAACTAAATTCATAAAAGGATTGTTATGGGTCACTTTAGTTGATAAAAATGACTCTGGTAATTCAGAAAGTTTTTACGTTATGCCTAACGGGCAAATTATAAATTTAGGTTAATCTAATTTAATGGAGGTACAAAAAATGATAAGTGATAGAGTAAAAAAAGGTCCAGATAAAACTCCTCATCGTTCTCTTTTTAAAGCGATGGGTTATACTGATGAAGAACTTGCAAGACCTTTAATTGGTGTTGTTAATGCTCAAAGCGAAATTGTTCCAGGTCATATGCACCTTGATAACATTGCAAAAGCTGTTAAAGCCGGTATTTTAGCTGCTGGTGGTACTCCTATTGAAGTTCCTGCTATTGGTGTTTGTGACGGTATCGCTATGGGTCATATCGGTATGCACTACTCTTTACCTACAAGAGAGCTTATTGCTGACTCTGTAGAATCTCTTGCTATGGCTCACGGTTTTGACGGTCTTGTTTTAATCCCTAACTGTGATAAAATCGTTCCTGGTATGCTTATGGCTGCTGCTAGACTTAATATTCCTTCTATCCTTTGCAGTGGTGGTCCTATGCTTGCAGGTCATCTTAAATGTGGTGCAGAAAGAGAAAAACTCAGCCTTTCTAAAACTTTTGAGGCTGTTGGTGCTTTTGAAGCCGGTATGATTAACGAAGAAGAACTTAAAGAATATGAAAATAAATCTTGTCCTAGCTGTGGTTCTTGCTCTGGTATGTATACTGCTAACTCTATGAACTGCCTCTCTGAAGTAATCGGTATGGCTCTCCCTGGTAATGGTACTATTCCTGCTGTTTATGGTGACAGAATCGGTCTTGCTAAACACGCAGGTATGCAAATTATGAAACTTGTTGAAAAAGACATCAAACCTAGAGATATTATGAACGAAAAAGCATTTAGAAATGCTCTTACTATGGATATGGCTTTGGGTTGCTCAACTAACTCTATGCTCCACCTTCCAGCTATCGCTCACGAAGCCGGTGTTGAACTTAATCTTGAAATGGCAAACGAAATTAGCGATAAAACTCCTAACCTTTGTCATCTCGCTCCAGCTGGTCCTAATTATATCGAAGAACTTAATGAGGCTGGTGGTATCCCTGCTGTTATGAGCGAAATCAAAAAGCTCGGACTCCTTGAACTTGACAACTTGACTTGTACTTTGAAAACAGTTGGTGAAAATATCGAGAATGCTTACAACAAAAACCCTGAACTTATTAGACCGGTTGAAAATCCTTATTCTAAAACAGGTGGTATCGCTGTTCTCAAAGGCAACATCGCACTTAATGGTGCAGTTGTTAAAAGAAGTGCTGTTGCTCCTGAAATGCTTAAACACTCTGGTCCAGCAAGAGTTTTTGAATCTGAAGAAGAAGCTATCGCTGCTATCTTTGGTGGTAAAATCGTAAGCGGTGACGTTGTTCTTATTAGATACGAAGGTCCTAAAGGTGGCCCTGGTATGAGAGAAATGTTATCTCCAACATCTGCTTTAGCAGGTATGAAACTTGACAAAGAAGTTGCTCTTATTACTGATGGTCGTTTCAGTGGTGCATCTAGAGGTGCTAGTATCGGTCACGCTTCTCCAGAAGCTGCTGCCGGTGGTAACATCGCACTTGTTGAAGAAGGTGACATTATCGACATAGATATTAATGCCGGTATTCTTTCTGTTAGAGTTTCTGACGAAGTTCTTGCTGAAAGACGTGCTAAATGGGTTGCACCTGAACCTAAAATCAAAACAGGTTACCTTTCAAGATATGCTAAACTCGTTTCAAGTGCTGACAAAGGTGCAATTCTTGAATAATATGTTTTTACAAAGGAGGGTGAAGTTATATGAAAAAATTAATTTGCGTTTTAATATCAATTATCGTGTTTATGTCGGTATCATCTGTAAATGTTTTTGCTTTACAAGATGATGTATATAAAGTATACAAAAATGAATTAGATTGGCTATACAAAACTGATAATATTGAGAATTATTGTGTTTATGATATGGACAAAGATGGTATTAAAGAGTTAATTGTTAAAACTGGTACTTGTGAAGCAGATTACGTCTATAGATTTTATACTTGTGAATATGGTAAAATAATTTCTTTGGGTACATTTACAGATGCCATTCATACAGGACTTTATGAATGTGATACTAATGGGGTGTTTGTTTTCTTTAAAATGACTGGCAACGAAGCACTTTGGCGTGTTTCTAAGACAGGACATAAGATTGCTATTTCTTTGTTATTTAGCGTAGAGTTAAAAAGTGGAACTAAAGCCCCTAAAAGACGTATAGATGTAACAAGTATAGGATATTTTAATAACTTTACCTATGCAGGATTGCATTAATTAAAACTTTGGTAAAAACTAAGGGAGGAAAATTATGTTATTAAACGGTTCTGAAATATTAGTTGAATGTTTGAAAGAGCAAGGAGTAGACACTATCTTTGGTTATCCTGGCGGTGCTGTTTTGAACATCTATGATGCTTTATATAAACATAAAGACGAAATTAAACATTATCTTACTTCTCACGAACAGGGTGCAGCTCACGCTGCTGACGGTTATGCCAGAGCAACCGGAAAAGTTGGTGTTTGTATCGCAACAAGTGGCCCTGGTGCAACAAACCTTGTTACAGGTATCGCAACTGCTTATATGGACAGCGTTCCTATGGTTGCTATTACTGGTAATGTTTCTTTACCTTTACTCGGAAAAGACAGTTTCCAAGAGGTTGACATAACTGGTATTACAATGCCTATTACTAAACATAACTTTATCGTTAAAGATGTTACTAAACTTGCTGATACTGTACGTGAGGCATTTTATATCGCTAAAGAGGGTAGACCAGGCCCTGTACTTATTGACATAACTAAAGACGTTACTGCTAACGTTACTGAATACGAGAAAAAAGAACCTAAAAAAATTGAAAGAATTGTTAGAACAATCAAAGACGAAGATATTGAAAATGCTATCAAACTTATTGAAAATTCTAAAAAGCCTTTCATTTATGCCGGTGGTGGTATAATCTCTTCTGACGCATCTCCAGAGCTTATTGAATTTGCTGATACAATCGATTCTCCTGTTTGTCTTTCAGCTATGGGTCTTGGAGGTGTTCCTTCTAGCAGTGAACGTTTTACTGGTATGATTGGTATGCACGGTACTAAAACATCAAATATCGTTGCTAATGAGTGTGATTTGCTTATTGCTATCGGTGCAAGATTTAGCGATAGAGTTGCAACAAGTATCCCAAAATTTGCTCCTAACGCAAAAGTATTGCATATAGATATTGACGCTGCTGAAATTAACAAAAATATTGAGGCTTATGGTTCTGTTATTGGTGACTGTAAAGAAGTTCTTAAAATTTTTAACAGCAAAATCAAGAAACTTGACCATTCTGATTGGCTTAAAAAAGTTAAAGAATATAAAGAAAAATATCCTCTTAAATATGCTAATGACGGTCAGCTTAAACCTCAATACATTATGGAAAGAATTAATGCAATAACTAAAGGTGAGGCTATTATCGCAACTGAAGTTGGTCAGCACCAAATGTGGGCTTGCCAGTTCTTAGACTTTGAACACCCTAGACATATGCTTACTTCTGGTGGTCTTGGTACTATGGGTTATGGCCTTGGTGCTAGTATCGGTGCTAAAGCTGGTTGCCCTGATAAAGTTGTATTTAATATTGCCGGTGACGGTTGTTTCTATATGAACAACATCGAACTTGCAACATCTGTTGCTAACGATTTACCTGTTATTGTTATTCTTATCAACAATCACGTTCTTGGTATGGTTAGACAATGGCAAGATATGTTCTATGACGCAAGATATTCTAATACAGTTCTTGATAAAGCAACTGATTTTATTAAACTCGCTGAAGCATACAAAGCTGTTGCATTCAATGTTACTAAACCTGAAGAAGTTGACGACGCTATTAAAAAAGCTATCGAGCTTAACAAAACTTGCGTTATTAACTGTGAAATCGGCATTGATGAAAAAGTATTCCCAATGATTCCTGCCGGTAAAGGTTGTGACGATATGATTACTTTTGACGATTTCGAAAGTACTAAAAACTAAATAATATTTGTTTACAGATAGATTTAAGTCCCCGTTTGGTACAATGTTTATTTGTATCAGACGGGTATTTTGTGTAGAAAATGTTGACAGTTTTAAAATTTTTTTTGTCTTGAATTTATTTTATCAACATTTTATTGGTGATAAAGTGGATTTTTTTTATTTTAGGCTTTTTATGAGAGATTATATGGTGTATAATTGAGGTAAGAAAACGGATTTTTAAATTTGTTTTATGTGGATAAGTATATTGGCTGTCGAAAAAGTCGACAGCCTTGCAAAAAATCAATGATTTTTTGCACATTAAACTAGGTGAAAAAACATTTTTCGTAAGGGGTGTTTATATGAAAAAGATTATCCTTTTGATTGGCGTTATTTTTTTGATAAGCTCTTTTAACAACATTGTTTTTGCAAATGAAAAAATGGTTAAAATTACTGAATATACTGGGAAATATGATTATGAAAAAAATGAATTTATTTTAAATTTTGAAATATATAATAATAGTGAATATGACACAAGTGGTACGGCTATCACTGCTATTTTTAATAATGATGATAAGTTGATATGTGAACAAAAAGTGGAAACAGGTATTTTTGCCAATTCGGATATTCACAAAAAAATGACATTTAACATATCAAAAGAAATTTTTGAATGTGGATATGTTAAAATTTTGTTTTGGAAAGATATTAACTCAATGCAACCGTTAGCTGATGAGATTTATACTAAAATTTCTGATATGCCTACTACCAAAGAAAATACATATTTTAATTTCTATGAACAAAAGTTTATTGATGTTGGGACTGTTAGTGAACAAACAACAGTTGACGGACTTACATTTATCGGAAAAAGTGACGGAAAACCTTTATCTGTTACTAGCTCTGGTTATTTATATTTTTTTGGTGGTGGAAATAACAACGATTGTTCAGTTAAATTTGATGTGCAAGGAAAATGCCGACTTAACTTTTATGCTAAACCTGTTTCTGGCACAGACTCAAGATATTTAAAAATAAATAATGGCACAAGTAATATTGCTGAACTTGAAATTTTACCAGAAAAAATAACACTTGCATCATACAACTATAACGGTGATTCTGGAAGTTTATATATAGCGTCAAAGTCAAGTGGACTTTATGTTTGCCAAATTGAAGTTTTATACGATTATGACGATGATGATTATATATTTGGTGACAAAAATATTGAAATTTCAGCTAAAACTTATTCTGAAATTTCGTCTGGAATAATTAAGGCAACTGCCTTAGGTGGGGGTACTGTCTTTATTGATACAAATAAAGTTGATTGTAATGGTAATTTTCTCCTTAGTTCTAAAAATGCAAATGTAACTATTTCCGGTGGTGACGGATATACACCTATTATTGATTTTGAAAACTATCGAAATAGTTTCCCTGTTGAAAAAAGGATTGGCGAAAAAGGTTTTCTGATAACAGGTAGCAACTATACAATCAAAAATGTTATTATTCAAAATGCCCCAGGTACAGGCGTTACGATAAACAAAACAGGAAGTAGTAACCTTATTGAAAATGTTATCGCTAGATACAATGATGGTGCGGGGCTTGCTATGTATCAGGGGGCAACAGATAATACTTTTAAAAATTGCTATTCATACAGAAACTGCGATATTGTTACTATGGGGGATAATGCTGACGGTTTTGGCATAGCTATAAATGGTGGTAAAGGAAATAAGTTTGTTGACTGTTACTCTTGGGAAAATTCTGATGACGGTTTTGACTCTTTTGCTATGTATGAAGATGTTAGTTATGAAAACTGTATGGCTTGGAATAATGGTAATCCAGACGTTTTTTCCGGTAAATATGATTTTGACAACGGAAGAAAACTTGATGAAAATTTGCGTCTTGTTAAAATGATTATGGAAAAAGACCCTACGTTTAAAGAAAATTATAACAACGGAATTTTTAATTTGCCGACAGATGAGTTTATCACTTGCACTAAAAAAAATGAAACTGAAAATTCTATAGTTAGTGTTCAAGGTTTTTGTGGTGACTTCTGGAGGGGAAACCCTAACGGTTTTAAACTTGGCTCCGGTGACTCTACTCACGGGCCTCAAGTTGGGGCAAACGCTTCAAGATATATGAAAAATTGTATTGCCTTTAATCACATTAGATACGGTTTTGATAAAAATGGTTCTGCTTGTTCTGTTTACATAAACAATGGTTTGTCTTTCGGAAATAAGATTGATTATCTTCTTGATACTTGTACTATAAAGCAATTTGATAATGTTTTTGGGTACAACGGAAAAAACAGAATGCCAATAGATATAAGTTACAACATTAATAATTTATCTGCTTCTAAATTTGCTATCGTGAAAGCTATGATTGACAAGGAAGTTGCAAGAATTGAAGATTTGGTTTACAACAATCAAATCCCCGATAAACTTGATTTTGATAATATCTTTCTTTATTTGACAAATTAAGGTTTTTGATTTCGTTTTGGCTTTAAGTTTTTATCAAATTAAATTACATTTGTTAATAATATCTATTGTTTATTTAATGTATTTATGTTAAAATCAATTTTATGAGGGGGGATTGTTATTATTTTGATTTTTAAAAGTTTTTTGAATTAAACTTTATATATACCGATTTTTTTAAATGATATTGTTTTTTTAAATCACTAGTGTATTTGTTATTTTTTCTAATTTAAGTCACAGGAGAATTTTGATGGAAAATAATATAAAAAATAAAGATGTCCTTACGGAAAAGAAAAATAAATATGCTTTAAGTATGCTATTATTTATTGCGTTGGTCGCTTTGACTTTTTATCTCTTGCTTAAAGATTGTAATTTTTCGGATATTATCTCTGCCGTTAAAAGTGCTAGATATGAATATTTGATTTTATCCGTTATTATGGCCTTTATATACGTTGCAGGAGAGGGACAATGTCTTAATATTATAATAAAATCGCTCAAAGTTAAAACTAACAAAATTTTGTGCTTTATATATGGTTGTATTGATTTTTATTTTTGTGCAGTTACACCTTCGGCAACAGGTGGTCAGCCGGTCGCTGCTTACTATATGTCTAAAGACGGTGTTTCGGTTGCTACATCAACAATTGCACTGCTACTTAACACTATCCAATATAAGTTGGTTTTGCTCGTTTTAGGCTTTGTTGTTATGATTTTTAAATTTGGTGAACTATTCGGTGATTTTTGGTTTACCTTTATGTTTATGTTTGGTGTTATCGCAAACATAATTACTATTGCTGTTTGTTTGATTGCTATATTTTCTAAGTCGCTTCTTAATAAAATTGTTTATAAAACAGTTAATTTGCTCGTTAGAGTTAGAATTGTTAGAAACAGAAGAAGAGCCCTTGAAAAATATGAAAATCAATTTAAGGATTATGAAAGCAGTGCTGAATATATCAAAAATAATCCTATGGTAAACGTTAAAGTTTTTTTAGTTTGCCTTGTGCAAAGACTTGCTTTGTTCTCAATTGCTTATTTTGTTTATGAAAGTTTTAGCATTGACGGTGGAGCAACTTTCTTTGATTTGCTTGCTATACAGGTGGCTGTTGCTATGGCTGTTGACTCTTTGCCTTTACCGGGTGGAGTTGGAGCTGCTGAAGTTTTTACTCTTGAATTATTTACTATGGTTTATGGTTCTGGTCTTGTCGCAACAGCAACTATTCTTACTAGAGGAATTAGCTATTATCTTTGTCTTTTAGTAAGTGGTGTGTGTTTTATTGGTAATCATTTAAGACACATTAAAATTGGCAGAAGCCATATTTAGAAAGGAGATTATAAAATGATTGGATTTTATAATTATACAATTATTCTTACTTATATAAGTCTTGCATCAGCCGTTGTTGGTACTTTTTTATGTGCAAACGTTACTCCTATTTGTGCTAATATCCCTAACTCATTGTGGGGTATATTATGTCTTATGATTTCCGGTGTTTGCGATATGTTTGACGGTAAAGTCGCTAGGTCTAAAAAAGACAGAACTGAGGCTGAAAAGAAATTCGGTATTCAACTTGATTCTTTAGCTGATATTGTTGCTTTTGGTGTTTTGCCTGCTGCTATCGGCTATAGTCTTCTTATAGAACAAGGGGTTATTGTACATACTCCTTGGGTATTTTTATTCTTTGCTTTATTCGTATTTTTCGTTTTGGCTGCTTTAACTAGACTTGCTTATTTCAATGTTATGGAAGAAGAAAGACAAAGCCAGACAACTGAAAATAGAAAAGAATATGAAGGCTTACCTGTTACAAACACAGCTCTTATTATGCCTTTTATTTACATCTTTAAATTTAGAGTTGACAGCTATTTTTATATCGTTTATGCTGTTGCTTTATTCCTTGTTGGCTGTGCTTTTATTATCAAATTCAGAGTTAAAAAAGTTGGAATGAAAGCTATGCTTTTGTTGCTTTTGGTTGGCGTTATTGAATTCGCTTGTATTTGTTTTGAAATGTTTAACAAATAGATTTTTGGAGGAGTTATGCAGGATAATTTTAAATTTGAAGTTAAAAACAGAAAAGGTGAAGTCCTTGAGGGTTATCAAAAACAAGATTCATCTCTTAATTTCCTTTATGGTTCTATGTATGGAAGATTAATTCTTAAATTGCTTACAAGACCTTTTATCTCTAAAATTGCTGGAGCATATATGGATAGTAGTCGCTCTTGCAAAATGATTAATGGTTTTGTTCAAAAACAAAATATTGATATGACTCAATATGAGGACAGAGAATTTACGTCATACAATGATTTCTTTACAAGAAAAGTTAAAAAGGGAAAAAGACCGATTGATTTTGAGCCAACTTCTTTTATTAGTCCTTGTGACTCTAAGTTGTCAGCTTACCAGATAACTGATGACAGTATATTTTATATAAAAGATTCTTTTTATTCTGTTTCGGATATTCTTAATGGAGATAAAAAAGCTGATGAGTTTCTTGGTGGGTTGTGCCTTATTTTTCGTCTTGCCGTTGACGATTATCATAGATATTGTTATTTTGATAACGGCGAAAAAGGTAAAAATATTTTTGTAAAAGGCGAACTTCACACAGTTAAGCCTATAGCTCTTAACCATTACAACATCTATAAAAGAAACTCAAGAGAATATACATTTTTACAAACTGAAAATTTTGGCGAGGTTTGCCAGATTGAAGTCGGTGCTATGATGGTTGGCAGAATTAAAAATCATCACGCTGAACATAAGTTTAAACGTGGAGAAGAAAAAGGTATGTTTGAGTTTGGTGGCTCTACTATTATTCTTCTTGTTAAAAAAGATGTCGTTGAAATTGATTCTGATATTATCGAAAATACTAAAAATGGTATTGAAACAGCCGTCAAACTTGGCGAAAAAATTGGTCATCGTATTTGAAAATAAAAAATTCAAGATTTTATATATTTTATTTTGGAGGTGTGCTTTACTATATGAAAAAAAATGTTAAAAGATATGCTGCTATTACGCTTGCTACAATGTTATCTTTAAGTGCTAGTGGTTTTGTTTATGCTAAAGATAATGACGATAAAAATGTCATGACTTCTTCTGATAGTGTCGCTGATAAGTCAGATGACAAAACAGAAGAAAATTTAGACGAAGAAAATGCAAAAGTTTTTAATTTTACAAAGGACACTATCAAGGGTACAACTTCTGTTATGACTAACAGCAGAGGGGAAGCACCTGTTTTTTCCGAAGAAAAAGGTTTCGGTTTTGTTTCTCAAACTTGTGCATTGCCTCCTAGAGATGTTGAGTTATCTGATATTTTTTCAAAAGATGACGGTTTTTATATAAATGAAAAAGATGAAAGTCGTTTTGTTATGGTAAACGCAAAGGGAGAGGAAATAGAGCAAAGCAAGTGTACCACTTATAATTTTGGCGGAATGGTTTTTAGAGTTGCTGTGCCTTCCGGAGCTTACAAGATTGAGGTTGAAACTACAGGTGGGGCAGATTTGACATCTATGGCTGTTTCTGGTATGCAAACAACAAGAATTGAAACAAATGCTTACTGGGACGCTGCAAAACTTATACCTGTTAAAAATGTTGCGAGCTGGAATGGCAACACTTGGTCTTTTAACTTTGTTTCTGGGCTTCCTTATATTGATGTTGAGATTGAGCCTAAAAAAGCCAATGTTGATGTTGGTGTAAAATCAATTAAAATTACACCTATTGAAGTCACTGAAAGAAAAGAAAATGAAAAGCCTACTGTCTTTACGCTTGGTGACTCAACTGTTAAAAGCTATATTTTTGAGGAAGCTCCTATGTGTGGTTGGGGTCAGGTTATAGACAGACTTTTTGACCTTGATAAGGTTGACGTAGTAAACTATTCTATGGGTGGTCGTTCTATGAAAAGTATGTATCAAGAGGGTCGTTTTAATGACGCACTTTTGAACGGTAAAAAAGGCGATTACATACTTATTCAATCCGGACATAATGATGAAAGAAAAGGTACAGCCGTTGGTACGGCAGATGGTGAAAATGCCAGATTTGGCGGTGGTTCTACCGAAGAAATGTACAAAACTTTTATAACTGACTATTATATCCCTGCTGTTAAAGCCAGAGGTATGATTCCTGTTCTTGTTACACCTATGTCAAGAGCAAACGGAAACCCTACTGCTGATTATGTTTATAAAAATTCTTTTACAAATAGAAAGTTCCCTCAAATTATGAAAGAAACAGCTAAGGAAATCGGTGTTTCTTTAGTTGACCTTAACACCAGAAGTGTTGAATATTTTAATGAAATTGGAACTTCCGGCACTACTGCTATTGTTTTATCTCTTGAGGCCGGAGAAACTCCAGGTAAAACTAACAGTGGTAGTTTTGCAAACGGTCACCCTGATAACAAAGTTGACGGTACTCACTTTAAAGAGGCTCTTGCAAAACAATATGCTAGAATTATCGTTGATGAACTTTACAAAGATTACAAAAACGGTGACAACAATGTTAAAAATATTGTTGGATACCTTAAATCTGACGTTAAAGACGCTCTTGAAAGTGGTGACTGGAGTAAGGTATTCCCTGAGGTTTGCAATGATACTATTTCTGGTCTTGGTTCTTACTATAGAAACCAGATTGAAAAAATGGTACAGCTTGGTGTTATGCAAAAAGACAAAAACGGTAACTTTAATCCTCTTGAGGATATGTATGTCGAAGAATATATTGACGCTTTGTCTAAACTTTGGGATATTGATAAATCTCAAATCAGAGGTTATAAAAATGTAAGACTTACAAGAGAAGTTATGGCATCTATTTTGTATGATGCGTACAATATTAAATTCAAAGAAAAACCTGCTTATATGACTAACTATAACGGCACAGCACTTTCTCCAGACGACCCTAACTATGATGATAACTTAGTTGGTGAATCATCTATGTATTATCCTTTAGCCGGATATGGTACTCTTACTGATGTTGAAAAAGTTAGTCCTGAATATTCTGAAAAAGTTAGAGAAGCGTATAACCTTGGTTTAATTCGCTCTGAGTCTGACATTACAAGGGGAACTATGAAAAATGGTACTAAACTTGCCCCTAAACAGGTTGTTTCAAGAGCAAAAGCTGCTAAAAGTTTGTACTTTGCTTGGGTCCTCGCTAGACCTATAAACAGCGAAACTGACTGGCTTGACAAATAAATTTAAAATACATAAAATATAGTTAATAATTAAATTAATAAATATATTAAAATCTAAGGAGTTTTTTGAAATGGGTAAATTAAATATTGTTGGATTAGGTTACATAGGTTTGCCAACAGGTCTTATGTTTGCAGCAAACGGTGTTGAAGTTGTTGGAACAGACTTAAATACTTCTCTTGTTGACACTTTAAATCATAAAAAACTTACTTTTGAAGAAAAAGGTCTTCAGGAACTTTTTGAAAAGGCTCTTGATAAAGGTATTAAATTTTCAAACGACCTTTTGAAAACAGACAGATATATCATTACTGTTCCTACACCTTACATAAAAGAAAGTAAAAAAATTGAAGCAAAATATGTTGTTGCTGCAGTTTCACAAGTTCTTGATGTTTGCGAAAAAGGTGCAATCGTTGTTGTTGAATCAACTATTTCTCCTGGTACTATTGATAAATTTGTTCGTCCTATAGTAGAGCAAAAAGGTCTTGTTATTGGCAAAGATGTTCATCTTGCTCACGCTCCAGAAAGAATAATACCTGGAAATATGGTTTATGAACTTGAAAATAACTCTCGTACTATCGGTGCTGACTCTCCTGAAATTGCTGAGGAAATTAGAAGCTGGTACAAGAGTTTCTGTAAAGGTGATATTGTCCTCACTGATATTAAAACTGCTGAAATGAGCAAAGTTGTTGAAAATACTTTTAGAGATATTAATATCGCTTTCGCAAATGAACTTGCTAAAATCTGCGAAAGAGAAGGTATGAACGTTTATGAACTTATTAAAATAGCTAACAAACACCCTCGTGTTAATATTCTTCAGCCTGGTCCTGGCGTTGGTGGTCACTGTATCTCTGTTGACCCTTGGTTCTTAGTTGGTGATTACCCTGACATCGTAAACATTATTCTTGCTGCTAGACACGTAAATGATGGTATGCCAGATTATGTTATCGGTAGAATGGGCAAAATTATGAGAGAAAACGGCATTACTGATGTTTCTGAAGTTGGTTTATACGGTCTTACTTACAAAGAAAACGTTGATGACCTTAGAGAAAGCCCAACTTTACAAATGCTTGAAAGATTTGAAAAATACTTTGTAAAAGGTATTAACATCTATGACCCTATGGTTAAAACTAACAAAGTTGAAGGTCAAACACAAGATTTTGATGAATTTGTTAAAAAATCTAAATTTATTGTTGTTCTTGTTGGACATCAACATCTTAAAGATAATTTAGATGTGTTAAAAGACAAAGTTGTTCTTGATACAAGAAACATTATCGAAAACGCTGGTAAATTATATAAATTATAGTATTCTTAATATATTGGGGCTGTCGCAATTGCGACAGCCTCTTGCAAAAAACGGAGGATTTTTATTATGAGATATATTGAGGACTTACGAGAGGGCGAGGCTCTTATCGGGCATTACTTATGCAAGCAAAAACAATCTCTAAAATCAAGAGCTGGTAAGACTTATTTATCATTGAAACTTCAAGATAAAACAGGTACTATTGATGCTAAAGTTTGGGAACTTAACCACAATATTCAAAACTTTGAGGAAGGCGATTTTATAAAAATTGATGCGATGGTTTTATTGTATCAAAATGACCTTCAGCTTAATGTTAGAAAAATTAGAAAAAGTCAAGAGGGCGAATATAACCCTATGGACTATATCCCAAGCACAGACAAAGATATTTCAGTTTTATATGATGAATTTACCTCTTATATAAAAACTATTTCTAATCCACACATAAAAACTTTGCTTGAAAATATTTTTATAAAAAATCAAGAAGTTATTGACAAATTTAAACAACATTCTGCTGCAAGAGCTATGCACCACAACTATATGGGTGGACTTCTTGAACACTCACTTTCTGTTGTTCAAATTTGTGACTTTATGGCACCTAGATATAAGTTTGTAAATAGAGATATACTTATTGCCTCAGCTATGCTACACGATATAGGAAAGCTTTGGGAATTATCTTCTTTCCCAGAAAATGACTATACAGACTGTGGTCAGCTAATCGGTCATATCGTTATCGGAACAGAGCTTATATCTGAAGAAACTGCTAAAATTTCAGGTTTTCCTGAAACACTTAAATTGTTGTTAAAGCATTGTATTATCGGTCACCACGGAGAATATGAATTTGGTTCTCCTCAACTTCCTAAAACTATCGAGGCTTTTATATTGCATTGTGCTGATAATTCTGATGCTAAAATTAAAATGTTTGAATCTGCTCTTGAAAAAAATAATACCCAAAGTAATTGGGCAGGTTATCAAAAACCTTTATTAAGGAATGTTAGAAATTCGGAGTTTTAAAAAATGAAAGACAAAAAAATATCGGCTAGTGAAATTAATAAATTTTGTTATTGTAATTATCAATGGTACTATGAAAAAGTTTATGGAACAGCTAATTTACGTAAAAACAATGCAGATTATGTAAAAAGCAAAAATCTAAAAAATAAAGATATGCGTCAAAGAAATACAAATTTTGAAAGAGGTAGACAGTTTCATAACAGCTATGTTAGAAAATACAAAATTAGGCAAGCTATAAAAACTATTACCTTTTTGATTATTGTTTTTGCTATTATTTATTTTATTTACTACTTTAAATTGATTGACTTAGGTGCTTTTTATGAATAATTATATTTTGACTATTATCGCTGTGTTGTTGGTTTTGATTATTATAAAAAAATTATTTTCACCAACGATTAAAAAGAAAAAACCATCTTTACACCCTTTTGGATACAAACTTATTTATACTGACCAAAAAATGAAGTGCAAAGATTCGGTTGTCGTTTCTAAACTTCTTAAATCTGAAAAATTTGGGGTACAAGGTAAGCCTGATTTTTTATATCAGGGCTTTACGGGAAAAATTATCCCTGTTGAACTTAAAAGTGCTAAAATAGGAAAAGATAAATTTCCACATTTGGGGGATATGCTGCAACTTGCAACTTATTTTTTGATTGTTGAAGACATCTATGGCGTGAAGCCTAAATATGGAAATCTTATTTATGCCGATTATATGTTTAGAATTAAAAATACAAGAAGAATAAGAAAAGAAGTTATCAAAACTACCCAGAAAATGAGAAATATGCTTAGTGACGGACAGGGTAGTCCTGTCACTGATTTTACTAAATGCCGATTTTGTTTTTGTAAATCTGTTTGTGAGTTTTATGCTAGGAAGTGATTTTATGAAATCTACTCAAAATAAAGATAAAAAAGATGTTAAAGAAATTAAATATAAAGTTTCTAAACTTGAAAAAGTTTTTAAATTAAGTGATAACGAAACTATTGCAAATGCTATTAGAGATGTATTATTACGAGATAAGGAAAACGAAAAATGGAATTAATTAAAAATGAAAATTATGTTGTTAAAATTAACGATATTGGCGAAAATGGCGAGGGAATTGGGAAGATAGACGATTTTGTTGTTTTTGTTGACGGTGCTTTGCCAGACGAAGAAGTCCTTATAAAACTTATTAAAATAAAAAAATCTTATGGTTATGGAAAGCTACTTGAGATAATTCAAAAATCAGATAAAAGAGTTGAACCCGTTTGTCCTGTTTTTAAAAGATGTGGTGGCTGTAATCTTCAACATCTTGATTATAAAGCACAGCTTGAATTTAAGACAAAACTTGTTAAGGATAATTTGGAAAGAATAGGGGGATTCTCAGATATAGAAGTGCTTGACACCATTGGTATGGAAAATCCTTATAATTACAGAAATAAAGCTCAATTTCCTGTTGGTATATCGTCTGATGGTTTGGCTTTTGGATTTTATGCTCCAAGAAGTCACAGTATTATAAATGTTTCTAAATGCTATATACAAAACGAAGTTAATGAAAAAATTATAGATGTTATCAAAAATTTTATGCTTAAATTTAATATAGCACCTTATGACGAACAAACTCATAAGGGACTTATTAGACATATTGTTACAAGAGTTGGCGTTGTTACCGGCGAAATTATGGTATGTATCGTTATTAATGGTAAAAAGTTGCCTAAATCAGATGTCTTGGTTGATATGCTTAAAGATAGTGTTGATGTTTCTACTATCGTTTTGAGCCATAATAACCAAAAAACAAATGTTATACTTGGTGATAAAATTTCTGTACTTTATGGAAAAGGCTTTATAAATGATTATATTGGTGATTTTAAGTTTGAAATATCCCCTTTATCATTCTTTCAGGTAAACCCTGTTCAGACTAAAGTACTTTATCAGACTGCACTTGATTTTGCTGAACTTACTGGAAATGAAACTGTTATTGACGCATATTGTGGAATTGGTACAATATCACTTTTTATTTCTCAAAAAGCTAAAAAAGTTGTGGGTGTTGAAATTGTCCCTCAAGCTATTGATGATGCTAAAAGAAATGCGAAAATAAACGGTGTTTCTAACGCTGAATTTATTGTCGGTAAGGCAGAGGAGATTATACCGGATTTGTGCCAAAATCAAAACTTGTCGGCTGATGTTATCTTCCTTGACCCCCCTAGAAAGGGTTGCGACTCTAAATTGCTTGATATGATTTTACAGGTGCTTCCTGAAAAAGTTGTTTATGTTTCTTGTAATCCCTCTACACTTGCTAGAGATTTGAAAACGCTTTCTCAAAAGTTTAGGGTGGATAAGGTGCAACCTGTTGATATGTTTGGGTTTACAGGACATATTGAAACTGTGGTGCTTTTGTGTAGAGAGAACAAATAGATAATTATAATTTGGTTTTAAACTTTACTTTAAATATATAAGAGGGGGAGTAGTGTGGAAATTTTAGGATTAAAGGTAAGGCACAAAATTTTTGGAGGAGGTGTTGTTACTGAAGTAGATGGCAATAATTTGACTGTTAAGTTCGAGTCGAAGATTTCAAAATTTGTATATCCTGACGCATTTGAAAAATTTATAGAAGCTTTGGATTCTTTTGTGCAAGAGAATATAATAAAGGAATTGAATAATAAAAGAGAAATTCGTCAGAAGAAATTAAGTAGTTTAGTTGACAATAAAAAGGTAGCATTAAATGAAAAAAACACATATTCTAGTACAAAAAAAACTAAAAGCATCGAATCTGGTTTCAAAAAGGATTATAATGTTCAGTACCTTAAAAGACACCCAATTCTTGATTACAAACAAGTTGAAGAACAATTTGGAATAAGAATTTCAGGTTTTGGTAGAGGAATAAACAAGACTGAGACAACTGTTGTCCTTATATCATCAATAGAAAGAAAAAGAGGTGGTTTTGTATATCACGACCATTGGAATAATGATGGCGAATATATATATTCAGGAGAGGGAAAGACAGGGAATCAAAAAATGACATCTGGTAATAGCGCTATTGTTAATGCTTATGATGAAGGGAAAGAAATTCATTTGTTTGTTAAATTTTCACCTAAAGAATATTATTATCAAGGAATATTTAAATTAGTTGATTATGCTTATGATGATGAGAATGATGAACTGGGTAATCTTAGAAAAGAATATAAATTTAGATTAAAAAAGGTAGATTGAGGTTATATAAATTGGTTGAAGTTAGTGCTGCTATAATAAAAAAAGATGATAAAATACTTATATGTCAAAGACCTAAAGGCAAAAATTGTGAGTTGCTATGGGAATTTCCAGGTGGTAAATTAGAATCTTTAGAAACGCCTAAAGATTGTCTTATTAGAGAATGTAAAGAAGAACTAGATGTTACAATTGAAGTTAAAAGGTTAGTTCAAAAAGTTGAATACGATTATCCAGATACTAAAGTCTTGATATATTTTTATCTATGTGAAATAAAATATGGTAATCCAAGTTGTATAGAACATAATGACATAAAGTGGTGTACGATAAACGAAATTTCTAATATGAATTTATGTCCGGCAGATAGGGAAATGCTTAATAATAGTAAAAATGATATATAAAATACGTATTTTAGTTTAGTTTTTGGAATATTAATTATAAGTAGTATTAAACAAATTAAGTTAATCCAGCCTTTTGGCTTGATTATATAAAAAATTATTTTAAGGAGATTTTGCTGTTTGAAGAAAAACAAAACCTTGGAGATTGTAGGCTAATCGGGAGGTTTGCCAACATAACGATATATAATTTATGAGGTAGTTTTTATTTAAATATTACTGAAAAAATCTATAGTATTAATAAAATTTTATGGATTAGGTGGTAAATTAATTTTAAAATAAAATTATAAATTTATAGCGTTATTATAAGATACATTCTCTTTCAAACCTCCCTGTATTGCAGTCAACAATCATCAGGAGGGAAAAACAATGAATAAAAATGACTATAAAATTCGTTTAGAAAGAAAAGAAGAACATAGAGAAGTTGAAAAACTCGTTAGGGAATCATTTTGGAATGTGTATCGTCCGGGCTGTTTGGAGCATTATGTTTTAAATCAGCTAAGAAACGACAGCGATTTTGTTCCAGAGCTTGACTTTGTTATGGAAAAAGACGGTGAATTAATCGGTCAAAATATCTTTATGAAAGCAAACATTAAGGCCGATGACGGTAGAGATATACCTATTATGACAATGGGGCCTATCTGTATTGCTCCGAAATTTAAAAGACAAGGTTATGGCAAAATTTTGCTTGATTACTCTTTAAAAGAGGCAAAGAAACTCGGTTGTGGGGCTGTTTGTTTCGAGGGTAATATCGACTTTTATGGAAAAAGTGGATTCAAAGTTGCAAGCGAATATGGTATACGATATGCTGGGCTTCCAGAGGGTGAGGACTCTTCTTTCTTTTTATGCAAAGAATTGATAGAAGGTTATCTTGACGGTGTTACTGGCGAATATGCTACACCTAAAGGCTATTTTGTAGATGAAAAAGAGGCTGAAGAGTTTGACAAAGGTTTTCCTTACAAAGAGAAATTAAAACTTCCAGGTCAACTTTTCTAAACGGAATGTTAATTAGTTATATCGTATAACTAAAAAGCTCCTTGTTACTGGATAAATTTCTAGTAATAGGGGGCTTTATTTTGTATTTATTCAATATAGGATTTATTTTTGCTTTACAAGTTTTTTAACAAAATTATTCATAATTTATATTTAATTATTTATTTTTAGTAATGTTTGTATATTTTTTATCAATTTTTAGCTAAAATCTATTTTCTAGATAGAAAAAAATTATGCTAGAGATTTTAAAGTATATATGGTAGAATGTCTATTGAAAAGGTTAGATTGTGATTAATAATTTTTTCGTATTTGTGGTTATTTTCGTATGTTAAAAAAATAACATATATGGTTTTATAAAAACTAAAATATTATTGTAATTAAAAAATATTATAAATAAAACAATGGGAGAAGAAAATGAAAACAAATTCAAAAGAAATTTTTAAAATGTCAATACCTATTTTTATGGAATTATTGTTACAGCTTTTAGTTGGTAATATTGACCAGATAATGGTTAGCCGATATTCACAAGCATCGGTTGCAGCCATTGGTAACGGTAATCAAATAATGAACATTATAATAATTGTTTTAAGTTCTATGAGCGTTGCAACAACTATACTTATAACCCAATATATGGGGGCAAACGACAGAACAAAAACTAACATAGTTTCAAATGTTTCTGTTTACTGTTTAAGCCTATTTAGCATAGTTGTTACCGGATTACTTTTTATATGCAACAGAAAATTATTTTCTTGGCTTGAAGTTCCTAATGAAATTATGGACGAAACTTGCAACTATACACTTGTTGTTGGTTCCTTTATTATAGTTCAAGCTCTTTATATGGTTGTGGCTGCTATTTTACGTAGTTTCAATAAAATGAAAGAAATTATGTTTGTTGCAATTATTATGAATTCTTTAAATATTTTAGGCAATGCCGTGCTTATTAATGGTCTTTTTGGTTTCCCTAGGTTAGGTATCTTGGGAGCTGCAATTTCTACAGACATAAGCAAACTTATCGGACTTATACTTATAATAATAATTCTTTTAAAGAAAACAGATATGAGTTTTGCATTTTTGAAATTAAAACATTTTTCTTCTTTTATGGCTAAAAAACTTATGTTTATCGCTTTACCGTCCGGTGGGGAATCATTAAGCTATAATCTTTCTCAGCTTTGTATTTTGAAGTTTGTAAACATATTGGGTACGCTTGTTATTGCAACAAGAGTTTACTGTTACATACTTGCAAATATTGCCTATGTTTATTCAAACGCTATATCTCAAGCAACTCAAATTGTTGTAAGTTACTTAATGGGCAAGGGTGACTATGATACTGTTGAAAAAAGAGTTTGGGCGTCTACATTTATTTCAATGGCCGTATCTGTTATGGTAACTGTTTTATTATATTTAAACTGTGATTTTGTTATGAGTATGTTTACCGATGAGCAATTTATAATTGACCTTGCTAAAGATATTTTGATTGTTGAAATATTCCTTGAAATCGGTAGAAGTGTAAATATAACTATGGTAAAATGCCTTGTTGCGACAGGTGATATTAATTTACCTGTTACGGTTTGTATGTTCTCGGCTTGGTTTGTTGCTGTTGGTTTAAGTTATGTGTTTGGTGTTCTTTTGGGTTGGGGACTTGTTGGTATTTGGATTGCTATGGCGATGGACGAATGTTTACGTGCTATAATATTTGTGTTTAGGTTTAAAAGTGGTAAATTTAGAGAAACTAAAGTGATATAACAAATAGTATCTAAAGTCTTGTGAGGATATAAAATAATTTAGTAAAGTGACCTAGTATTTTTTTGTTGTATATTTGTTTAGATTATCCACAAGATAAATATTGAAACAAAACTAAACTGTTGTATTTAAGGAAATACAACAGAGGACAATTAATGTTTATGTTTATGTTTAGCTTGACAAGATACTAGTGGCAAATAAGTTATATATACAAATTGAAATATAAAAGACAGTGGAGATTTTGCTCCACTGTCTTTTTGACTATTAAAAACAAGTTCTATAAAAAATTATAGATTTATTTTATTTGATATATTGACAGATATTATAGATAATAACGGCTGCTTGTGCTCTTGTAGTGTTGTTTTTAGGTTCAATGTTATTTCCTGTACCATTTACAATCTTTGCACTAACCATAGCATTTAAGCCTTCTTTTGCATATTCAGAAATGCTTGCTTTATCATTAAATTTATCAATAGCGTTTGCATCATCAGCTTTAACTTCATATTTAGCTGCGTTTAATGCTCTATATGCTAAAACCATCATATCTTGTCTTGAAATAAATTCTTCTGGTCTAAAGTTACCTTTATCATCACCGGCAGCAATGCCAAGAGATTTAGCAGCACTTACAGCTTTTGCATAGTATTTTGTTGCAGGAACATCGTTAAAACCACTTTCTCCGTCAGTGGCTTCAATTTTAAGTGCGTTCATAAGCATAATAAGGAAATCAGCTCTTTTAACGTTAGCTTGTGGAGCGAATTTACTATCGCCAACACCATTTACAATTTTATTATTTGCAAGGTAAGTAATTGCGTCTTTTGCCCAAGAATAGTTTGCAATGTCATTAAATGCAACGTCTTCATTTTCGTTAGAGCTTTCATCAGTTGTTTTTTCTGTGTTTTCTTCAACATCTGTTTCAGTTGTTGTTTCTGTATCTTCGTCATCATCAGATTTAGAAGAAGAACTACTAGAAGATGAACTTCCAGAAGAAGAGCTACTAGAAGATGAACTACTAGAAGATGAACTACTAGAAGATGAGCTACTTGATGTAGTAGTTTCTGTAGTTGTTGATGTAGTAGTTTCAGTTGTGCTTTCTGTGTTATTAACTTCACCGGCTACTTTTACGTGTGCTGACTCTAAATCAACAGTTTTTGCTTCGTTATTGATACCATAAGCAAAAACATTTGATTTTGCAGCAGTTGTCATTTCAATATCTGTTTCACCAGAACCAACAACTTCAAATGTCATTCTAAGGAAAATACCATCAGTATAAATGTTATAAACTTCAGCAGCACTATTTATAAACTGACCAAGTTTGATAATGCCAATTTCAGCAGCTGTTTTAGAACCGTCAGCAAGACCGTCATAGTCTTTATCACCTTTTGATGGTCGCATACTGATTTGTTTTAAAATACCATCATTAGAGAAAAGACGTCTAGATTTTCCACTTACAACTTCATAAGTTACAAAGCCATCGTTTTCAAGGTCAGAAGATTCGTTCCCGATAGCTCTGATAACACTAGGGTCATACTTAATTCTAAATGTAGAATTATTGTAGCCGTCATTTCCACTAAGAATAAAATCTACAACAAAATGTTCGCCGATTTGATTTTCTTCAAAATCATAATAACTTTGTTCAGGTGCAATTGTCATACCTGCAGCGAATACATTAACAGAGCAAAGCCCTAAAACTAATGTACAAACAAGCAAGAATGATAAAATTCTGTTTTTCATTTAAATACCTCTTTTCTTTATTTAGTAGAATAATTAAACTATACAATAATTTTAATATAAAAAAATAATTTTTACAAGTATTTAGGCATACTTTATAAAAATTATTTTTTAAATAAGACGAATTTTACTAATAGGTTTCATATTTTGTAAATTATCAAAAGCAAAAACCTTTATTGTATCAGTCGTATCAATATTTATTGTTATTTTTTTGCAAAAAATATTATTTTCATCAGTTGCAAAATCTTCAATATCAAAATATTTTTGATTTCCGTTTTCATCGTAAACAGCACAAACAAGAACACCGGAAATATTTTCGCCATAAACCTTTATTAGGTTATCAGAACTATTTCTGTAAGCAGGTGAAATAAAGAAACTGTTGTTACTTTCATAATAATTTATACTTTCTTCGGCATTGAAAATGCCAAATCCTGAATAAATGTCATATCCTGAATCTTCACTGTCATAACTTCCAGCTTTAAGTATTTCCAAAAAGGTTTGTGCGTTGATTTCTGGATATTTTTCTTTCATCAAAGCAGCGAACGCTGTAATCATAGGTGCTGAAAAAGATGTGCCGGATTTGTTGAGTGTCACTCCACCATTGGTGTTTAAAACGGGGAGTCCTCGACCAGCGACAGCAATATTAACAGAGTTATTGGTTTGTGAAAATGATGAAACAGACAAATCTTCATCTAAGGAAGCAACCCCAATTACACTTTCGCAAGAAGCAGGGTAGAGATTGTTTTTTCCACTGTCTGGGTCAGAAGCCTTTCTTCCGTTTCCTACTGCTGCAACAACGATAACATTATTTTCAACAGCATAGTCAATTACTTTTTGAATATTTGGACTTTCGGTTTTAAATGTAAGTGACATATTTATAACGTCACAATTGTATTTAGTAACGGCATCTTCAATAGCTGTAATTACATTGCTTAGAGGTGCTTTATTATCTTGATATATTATAAGTGGAACAATTGTAACATCTTCGGCTATGCCGACAATTCCAATTTCGTTATTGCTCTGAGCAGCAATTATACCAGCGACACCTGTTCCGTGACTTCTGTTTGATTCGGTGTCGTTATCACTAACATCATTACCTGTCTTTTCTGGGTTTATGTAATTGTAACCTTTTTCGATATTATCCAGATTAAAGTCGGGTTGTAACGTTACACCGGAATCTATTACTGCAACTCTTACACCTTTACCGGAACCAAGTCTATTTTTTGCAACATCAAATTTATGAACATCATAGTACCATTGATAATAAAAATAAGGGTCGTTATATTTCAAAGAACTATCATCAGAAACAAGGTCGGCTTGTGATGAATTAGAATAATCATCAGCAAGCTCAACCGTAATATCTTCTTCAACATCTGTTATTAAACCTTGTTCTAGAAGAGTTTCTATCGTTTCTGAATCTGCTGTGTAAATTTCTGATTTTTTTGAAATCTCTTCGATGTCATCGGTATTTATGTCATCATCAAGAGAAACATCGGCAAGGGATAAATCGTTTTTAAATGAAAATATATATCGTTTTTCGTTTTCTTCTGCATTGACAAAAACAACAGAAGATAAAACCACAAATATAAACAAAATATTTAACAACATTAATTTCATTCAAATTCCCCTTTAAAATCTACACAAAAGCCTATCATTAACCAAGTCTTTTGATTTGTTCTTCAACTTGACTTAACATATTGCTGTATTTTTCCATTTTTGCTTTTTCTTCAGCGATAACTTTTTCAGGAGCTTTAGAAACAAAGCCTTGATTGCTTAATTTCTTTTCTACTCTTTCAACTTCTTTTATAAGTTTCTCTTTTTCTTTTGTAAGACGTTCTTTTTCTTTTGCTATATCAACAAGCTCTGCGAAAGGCATATAGATAACACCGTCGTGGATAACAGCTGAAACAGCGTCATCAGAAATGTTATCTTTGTTTTTCTGGATAACAACTTCGCTTGCGTGAGCTAAAGAAGCAAAGAAAACTTTTCCGTTTTCAAAAGTGTTGATAACGTCATCATTTTCAGAAACAACAAAAACTTTTGCTTTTTTAGATGGTGCAACGTTCATTTCTGTTCTAACGTTTCTAATGCTCTTAACGGCTGATTTAATAAGTTCAATAGCTTTTTCTTCTTTTTCAAAGTTGAATTTATCCTCAAATACAGGCCAAGCAGAAAGCATAATAGTTTCTTCTTCACTCTGAATAGTTGTAAAGATTTCTTCTGTGATGAATGGCATAAATGGGTGGAGAAGTTTAAGTGCGTTTATAAGAACTTTTTTAAGTGTCCATAAAGCAGCATTTCTAGTTTTATCCTCTTTGTTGTAAAGACGAGGTTTAACCATTTCAATATACCAGTCACAATATTCGTCCCAGATAAAGTCATAAACTTTAGAAACAGCGATACCGAGTTCGTAACTGTCAAGATTTTCTGTAACTTCTTTAGCAAGAGTGTTTACTTTTGACAAAATCCATTTGTCAGCGTCTGTAAGTTCGGAAATGTCAACATTGACATCGTCTTCATCTTCAAAATTCATCATAACAAATCTGGTTGCGTTCCAAATTTTATTTAAAAAGTTTCTGTTAGCTTCAACTCTTTCCCAATAAAATCTGAGGTCATTACCAGGGGCATTACCTGTTATAAGAGTAAGACGTAATGCGTCAGAACCATATTTCTCAATTACATCAAGTGGGTCAATACCATTTCCTAAAGATTTACTCATTTTTCTACCTTGTGAATCTCTTACAAGACCGTGGATAAGTACGTCTTTGAAAGGAACTTCGCCCATTTGCTCAATTCCGGAAAATACCATTCTTACAACCCAGAAGAAAATAATATCATAGCCTGTAACAAGTACACTTGTTGGATAAAAATGCTCAAGCTCAGGAGTTTTTTCAGGCCAGCCGAGAGTTGAGAAAGGCCAAAGAGCAGAACTGAACCAAGTGTCAAGAGTATCTTCATCTTGTTTTAAATTAGTTGAGCCACATTTTGGGCATTTTTCCGGTTTTTCTGCTGAAACGATAACTTCGCCACAAGAACAGTAGTATGCCGGTATTCTGTGACCCCACCAAAGTTGACGGGATATACACCAGTCGTGAATATTTTCAAGCCAATGTAAATAAATTTTACCAAATCTCTCCGGTACAAATCTGAGTTTGCCCTCTTTATATGCGTCAATTGCAGGTTTTGACATATCAGCCATTTTTACAAACCATTGGCTCTTGATTAATGGTTCGATAACTTCGCCACATCTTTCGTGAACACCAACAGCGTGTGTGATTTCTTCGATTTTAACTAAAAGTCCCATTTCGTCAAGTTCTTTGACAATGGCTTTTCTTGCTTCATATCTATCAAGACCTTGGAATTTTCCACCGTTTTCGTTTATTGTACCGTCATCATTCATAATGTTGATTTTAGGAAGTGAGTTTCTTTCACCAACTTCAAAGTCGTTAGGGTCGTGGGCAGGTGTGATTTTAACAACACCTGTACCAAATTCCATATCAACGTAAGAATCGGCAATTATAGGGATTTCTCTATCAACAAAAGGAACAACACAAGTCATACCAACTATGTCTTTATATCTGTCGTCTTCAGGATTTACAGCGATTGCTGTATCACCGAGCATTGTTTCAGGTCTTGTTGTTGCAAATTGTAAAAATCTATCAGTACCTTTAATAGGGTATTTTATATGCCAGAAACTACCGGCTTTATCAACGTGGTCAACCTCTGCATCAGAAATTGTTGTTTGGCATTTAGGACACCAGTTGATAAGTTTTTCGCCTTTATAAATCCAACCTTTATCATAAAGTTTTGTGAATACAGTTAAAACGGCTTTTGATAAACCTTCGTCCATAGTAAATCTTTCTCTATCCCAGTCACAAGAGCTACCAAGTTTTTTGAGCTGATTTAATATAGTTCCACCATATTCTTCTTTCCATTCCCAAGCACGTTTAAGAAATCCTTCTCTACCTATATCTTCTTTCTTTATGCCTTCTTCAGCCATTTTGTTTACAATTTTAACTTCTGTAGAGATACTGGCGTGGTCAGTTCCGGGAACCCACAAAGCGTTATAGCCTTGCATTCTTTTCCAACGGATAAGAATATCTTGCATAGCGTTATCAAGAGCGTGTCCCATATGGAGATGACCTGTGATATTTGGTGGTGGAATAACTATCGTATATGGTTTTTTGGTTTTATCCACTTCAGCGTGAAAATACTTCTTTTCAAGCCAATTATTATAAATTCGATTTTCAACAACCGAAGGGTCATAATTTTTTTCAAGTTGTTTTTTCATAAAATAAAATCCTCCTGTAATATATGTAGTCAGAATATTTTTTTTATTCTGAAAATATCAAAATGTCAAATAAAGTAGACGACAACGCCTATGACTATAATGACAATACCGACAAATTTTAAAAAATTACGTGATTGATTCATAAGGTCTTTTATGTCTTTATCATCACTTGAAAAATCATTTTGAGTAACAAATGAACCTTTATCATTTTCATTATCTGTATCATCAGAAATCTCAACAGTTTCCTGTTCGGCTTCCTGTTCCTCTTTTTGTTTATTTTCCTCAAATATTCGGATAGCTTCATTGAAATCTTTTTCAACATTGCTTTTTCCGATTTTAAGAACAAACGAAAACAAGAAAATTAAAATGCCAATGAAAATTAAAATAATAGAAATTGTTGTCATTATTCATTATCTCCTACTTTGGAAAGCTCTTCTTCCATTCTGCTGTCATAGTTTTCGTCAAAATCAACATCAAGATTGATTTTTTCAACCTCTCGAATATAAGCTGTTATAAGATTTTGAATTATTTCACTACCGGACCAATCCCTTTGTCCAATGTCGGAAATCTGTTTCCATAGGTTTTCGTGTTTTTCATCAACAGCTTTAAGTTTTTCCTCTGTTTCGGCTTTAGCTGCGTTTATCTCTTTGCAATATTCGATTTTATCGTCAATGCTAATAGTATTTGCAAATTTTTCAATAGAAACATTATCCATTTCAATATTTTTTTCTTTTAAAAATTTTTCAAGTAAATCTTGCGTTTGATACATAATGTTCCTTATTGAATCATATCTCGTTGTGACGTGCTTATAGTTATTAAATTCTTTTAGGTTTGCTATAAGCATATCGGAGTTTCTTACCTGATATTTGTTATATTCATATCTAAGAAAGTTAGTGTAGTAAGAATATAACACGTTTTTTTTGTTTAAAATACCGACAAGTTTTTCTTGTTTCTTTCTGTTTATCTTAAGTTCATAAATGAACTTTCGTCTAAAGAAATAAACAAGCGAAATGATACATATAACAAGAACTGCCATTATGCTAAGTGAAAAGAAAATTGCTTGTCCTTTAAACACGTTTGTCATAGCAAGAAAGACTGTACCTGCACCAAAGACGATAAGCATAACGATACTAAACTTATATATAAAATCAAGTCCGAATTTAAGCTTATCGGCTTCCTCTTTTAGGTCATCTTTTTCCATTTGTAAATAACCTATATCTTGTCTAAAAATCCTTTGATTATATTCTGCATCTTTCATCTTTTCGACAGCGTCTTCTGCGTCAAGCTCTTTATCTTCAAGATGATTTACACTTTTATCAAAGTCGACAAGTTGATACCTTAAAATATTTCTTTCTTTTATGAGTGAAACGTATTGGTCAATTAAATTTCTGAGTTCGTTAGCTTCTTCCGGTGAAAGTCTATTATAGCAATCTATTTCCTCTAGACGGACTTCATATTCTTTAAGTTTACGCATAAGGTAAATTCTTTGTCCACAAGCGATAAGAGCCTTATTGCACAAAAGAATAACGTGTTTTACAATCTTATATTCTGTATCATTATTTGTATCATAAAGAAATTCGCTGAATTTGCCTATTTCAACATTTTCTTCATCTTCTTTAGAGTTTTGGTTTTTAAATTTGTCGATGAAATTTAAAAATTTATTAAACAGACTCAAATTTTTCAC
Organism: uncultured Eubacteriales bacterium; assembly: GCA_902496345.1. Lineage (GTDB taxonomy): Bacteria > Bacillota > Clostridia > Lachnospirales > CAG-274 > MGBC114079. The sequence goes on along the minus strand of CABVAP010000011.1, from coordinate 209 downwards.
CCGTTCCCAAATAATTTTATAGCCGATGTTATATGAAAAACAAATGTATATAAAATCGATTATCTTACTAATTATACCCTTATAACGGCTTTATGTCAAATAAAAATGCTGTTTTTAAGGCATAAAAAAAACGGCTACTTAAAGAGTTTATTAGTGATGTGACCCCAAAAAGTTAGACTTATTAGCGTAGTAGTTTAAATAGCTACTAC
>CABVAP010000010.1 GCA_902496345.1 uncultured Eubacteriales bacterium | reverse complement strand
GTAAAAACAATTAAAAACAAAAACGGTTTAATTTTGTTTTTAATTGTTTTTACGAAAGCGAATGTGCCACAAATAACCCGACATTTGGCAGTTTATAAGCAATTTAAACTTAATCACGATATATTTACGGTTTATTTTGGCAAAAATAAAGTTTTTGTAAAAGCTTTAAACTAGCCACCTTTAGTCGAAAACAAGACAGGAAACGATAGTTTCCGGCAAAAGTTTAGGTCAAGCCTTTTCAATAAGCACCGGAAAGAAGTCCGGACAGCGGAGCTGGCTTTTGCGTAGCAAAAGTGCTGACATAGCTTGTGGGTGTGGTCAAAGCCCACGGTTTTAAAGGGTGGTGGGGCAAAGCCCCACGGTCTTTACATCGACAACTTCTAATTTGTCACTTTGTGTTTTCTATTATCGGCTGTAATTGCTTGCCCTTTAGAGCAAAATCTATAGTCTCAGGAATTTTTTCAAAATTTGCAATCATTGATTTAGGCTTTTTCTTGTAGTCGTCTTGCCCAAAAGGTACAAAATAAAAATTCTTCTTGTTTATTAATCCACCAATGTTTTCAAGATTTGCACCTAATGCGTCATTTGTTGCTATCGCAAGAACAACAGGTTTGTTGTTCCTTATGTGTGCCTTAATTGCCATTAGTACAGGAGTGTCAACAACACCAGAATTTAACTTTGCAAGTGTGTTGCCGGTACAGGGTGCAACAACCATTATATCAAGATTGTTCTGTGGACCTATCGGTTCGGCATCTTTTATCGTTTTTATCACTTTGTTTCCTGTTATTTCCTCAACGGAATTTATAAAAAACTCAGCTTTGCCAAAACGAGTATCTGTTTCTAAAACTGAATAGGACATAACAGGGGTGATTTTTCCACCGAGTTCAACAAGTTTTTTTAGTTCGTTTAATGAATTTTGTAATGTGCAAAACGAGCCACACATACAGTAGCCAATGTTTAAATCATTTAAACTTTTTAAATTGTTTAACTCCATTTTTGCACCTCCCGTTACAAAAATAATTGAATCGTAAAATATACAGATATAATAATAAGAAATTAGTCATTCCTTATGCTTTATAGTATGTCATAGAGAGGTTATTTGTGACACGCTTATTTTTAATACTGCCGTCTTTAATACTTCTGCTGCTGTCACAGGTGCAACCCTACCCGGAAGCCCTGGACAATATAACGCTTTTATCCCCTCTTCTCTTGCATAGTTAAAATCAACGCCACCAGGGGCTTGTGCTAAATCTATTATTATACAATCCTTGTTTACCTTTCTTAAAAACTTTTTATTTATAACGTGAGCTGGAATTGTGTTAAATATAAAGTCAAAACTTTCAACACTTCCTATCACATCATACAAATTTATTTCTTTAAATCCAAAAGCTTTTATATACGCCTCGTCCTTTTCGTTTCTATATGTCACAGAAACATTTGCACCAAGACCTTTTAACGAATTTGCGAGTATTTTTCCACATCTTCCATAGCCTAAAACTAAACATTTGCTCATAAATATTGTTCTTTCACTTTCTGTCATAGCTGTTTGTATTGCACCCTCTGCCGTTGGAATTGCGTTTAAAACAGCAACAGATTCTTTATCAAAAAAATCAAAAATTCGTATTCCATATTTTAAACCTAATTCCCTTATTTCATCTGTCATTACTCCACCGATTAACGTTTTTATGCTATGTTTATTCATTTTTTCAAATAGTTCTGTTATTTTTATGTTTGCACAGTCTTTTAAAAATATTTTTTTATTATCTTTTGAAAATGGTATCGGTGCTATTATTACATCGGTACCATCAAATAAATCATCATACCCGTTTTTACTACATTCAATACAGTTGTTGCAAAATGCTGAAACATTATATCCGTCATTTTTTAATAAATTAAAAAGTATTTTATATCTTAAATCTCCACCTAAAATTCCGAATTTTATTCTACTCAAAAAAATACCTCCTGTTTAATTCTCTATTAAAATTATATTTTTCAAAATATCTATAATATGTAATTTATAAATTTTAAACTCGTACTATGTATAAAATTTTGAAATTTATAGATAATTAAATATATTGAATTTTTAGGGTGGTGATGTTTTGGATAAAGACAAAAATTATAAAAAAGTTTCTCCTGATATTGATGTAAATATTGAATATCTGGAGGGGCTTTTTAAAGATTGTGGTGACATAGTAAAAAGAAAAATCCCTGTTGGAGTCGATAAAGATAACTTTATTTATGTTATGTATATCGATGATATGACAGATAGGGATACAATTGAAGACAGGGTAATTCAAACCCTTATGGTTGAAATAAGAAAAACGCCACCAAGCAAAAACAACCTAAAAGAAAATTTATTTAAAGAACTTGTTGACGGTGGAGTTACAACTGCCGATATAAGCGAAGACGATGACCTTGATAACGCTTGTACAGAAATTTTATCAGGAAACACTTTACTTCTTATTGACGGTTATTCAAAATGTATTGTTATTTCAACAAAAGGATTTGCCAATAGGGGCGTTTCAGAGGCACAAACAGAGGTTGTTGTACAAGGTTCAAAGGAAGCTTTTTCAGAGTCATTCAGAATAAATACCGTTTTGATTAGACGAAGAATACGTGACACAAAGCTTAAAATCGAGCAAATCAAAGTTGGCAGACGTTCAAAAACCGATGTAGGAATTGTGTATATAGACGATATTGTCAGACCAGAAATATTAAAAGAAGCTAAAAAGCGAATTAATGAAATAGATATAGATGCAATTCTTGATAGTGGTTATATCGAGCAATTTATTGAAGATGACTACTTATCACCATTTCCACAAATGCAACTTACAGAAAGACCGGACAAAGCTGCATCGGCTCTACTTGAGGGCAGAATAGTAATAATTGTTGATAATACGCCTTTTGTAATTATATTGCCCGTTGTCTTGGCATCTTTCTATCAGTCATCAGAAGATTATTATCAAAGATGGGAAATTATGAGCTTTGTGCGAATTATCAGGTATATATCCGGAATTTTTGCCGTTGCTCTACCTGGATTATATATAGCAATTGTTGCATATCACCCAACTATGCTACCGACACAATTATTATTTAAGATTGCTCAATCAAGAGCCAGTGTGCCGATACCGGCCGTATTTGAAGTTATACTTATGGAATTAGCATTTGAAACTTTACGAGAAGCTGGTATACGTTTGCCGTCAGCTATAGGCAGTACCCTTGGAATAGTTGGGGGGATAATAATTGGTCAAGCAACTGTCGATGCCGGACTTGTTAGTCCAATTGTTGTCATAATTATCGCACTTACAGGACTATGTAGTTTTTCTATTCCAAACATATCTCTTGTTTCTGGTTATAGATTAATGAAATATGTAATTATTTTCTTTTCAGCAATCCTTGGTTTATTCGGATTTTGGTTATCAATAATGCTTATTTTAATTCACCTTGTAAATTTAAAAAGTTTTGGCATACCTTTTATGTTTCCTTTTACATCATCAGAAGAAAATACTTCTGATATAAAAGATACGTTTTTCAGAATGCCGATATTTAAGATGAAAAAACGACCTATTTTCGCTAATCCGAAACAAAAAATCAGAATGAATGTTGATAAAACTACAGTAAGGAGGAAATAAATGTTTTCTTCAAATAATAAAATTTCTATACGACAATTACAAATACTTTTGATTTTAGATATATTCGGAATGGGTATTACTTTCTTACCTAAAAAAATGGTCGAATTTGCCGGACAAAATGGTTGGATTTGTGTTGTATTTGGTTCAATTTTGGCTTGTTTTTGTGTCTGGATTTTAACAAGCCTTGCAGAAAAATTTCCCAACGACAGTTTTGTTACTTACTGTGGAAAAATTGTCACAAAACCTGTAGCATATATTATCACTGCTGGTTTTGTTGTAAAAATAATATTAACAGTTTCTATGGAGCTACGAATTTTCAGTGAGATTGTAAAGCAGACCATTTTATTTAACACCCCCTACTACGTCATTTCTATATGTATGCTTTTACTTGGTGCTTATGGTGCTTTAAAAGGATATGAGTCAAGAGGTCGAATTGCAGAAATTTTGATTTTTATTATATTCATACCTCTTTTTATTATTTTTGGTTTCGTTGCATCTGGGGCAGACTATACAAATCTTTTACCATTTTGGGATTTTAACAATAAAAGTTTAATTCTTGGAAGTGTAGTTTCATTGTTTATGTTTTCCGGAATTGAATTTGTACTTCTCGCCTACCCGTATCTAAATAATTCCAAAAAGGCAAAAAAAGAAAGTATAAAAGCCGTTGTTTTTATAGGTATAATTATGAGTGTTATAACCATTGTAACTATAGCTAAATTTGGACCATTCGACATAAAAAATCAAATTTGGCCTGTCCTTGAACTTATGAACACCGTTGACATTCCTGGTGCTTTTCTTGAAAGGCAAGACGCAATTGTTATGAGTTTTTGGATTATGTCCGTTTTTATAATAATAAACGCCGGTATATTTTTTTCAGCATTGTTGTCAAAAGATGTTATCAATAAAGGCAAAAATTTCTGGTACATTATAGCTATATCTGTAATTGTATTTTTTGTTTCAATTATACCTAATGATATAAAACAAGTTATTGATTTTACTAATAGAATTTATATATATTTTGGTGCAATTTATAGCTTTTTGATACCTTTGTTACTTTTGATTATTGCAAAAATAAGAAAGGTCGGTGGCAATATTGAAAAAAATTAAATCTATTTTAGTCTTTACAACTATGATTATTCCCTGTTTTTTATTTTCTGCTTGCTGGGATAAGTTTGAACCCGAGGAAAGAGGTTTTGTTACAGCAATAGGAATTGACAAAGGGTCAAACAACGAGTTTAATATATCTGTCGAAGTTCCAGAAATGGGAATATTTGAAAGTAATAGCGATAGTCAAGATAGTGCAAGTGATGTTTCTGAAAATGGAAATTCTTATGTTGAAAGCTGTACCGGCAATACTGTTTGGTCTGCAATAAAAACTATAGACGGTGTTACTGATAGAAAACTTGATTTTGGACAAATTAAACTTTGTGTCATTGGTGAAGAAATTCTAAAGAATAAAGCGTTATTTCAACAAACAGAAGATGCACTTGAAAGAAATAAGGATATTTGGAGAAAAGTCCTTATTTGTGCCACAAAACAAAATGCCGAAGATATATTGAAAGGTTATGACGGAGATAGAAAAACAGCAGGTTTCTTTACAACGGCATTTTTCAATAATAATAAAAAAAGTACAGATTTAACATTTAAAAGGGATTTACAAAATATATTGTCTGATTTAAGTATGTCGGGCAATACAGCCATACCTGTTGTTAGTACAGAAAATGGCGAAATTTATTTTTCCGGAATGGCAGTTATTAGAGATTATACACTTGTTGGATATTGCGAAAATGAAATTATAAAGGGGTTCAATATCATAAGTGAAGATATTTCCGAAACTGATATAGTAACGGACTATAATGGAATAAAAGTACCTTTAAAAGTAAACAAAAAAAACACAGATATTAGCTTTGTAGATGATAATAATAAAGTTAAATGTATAATTACTACAGATATAGACGGTGACGTTGAAGAATTTAAGTATGACGATGTTCCTGTTTCTGAGCTTGAAAACGCCTATAACAGTACAGTTACAAAGTATATAAAAGATACATTTAGCTATTTTAAAAATACATTAAAAACAGACGTTTTACAACTCAATGAAAAATGTAGAAAAAAAGAAAACAGTATATATAAAAAATACAATGGAAATGTATTTAACAATATGGAGCTTGAAGTCAATGCTTATGTTCACATAAAAGGTATGGGAACTATCGACTAAAATATTTTTTTGAAAATTCACTTCTAATCTGATATAATATTTGTAGTTTGTTATATAAGACCTAAGGCTTGCCAACTAATAAAAAAGTTGGATAAAGAACTTTTGTTGTAATCTATATTTTTATAATTTATAGGTTGTGACATATTCTTAAAGATTTAGGTCTTAATGTATTTTTGAAAGGATAGATATTATGATAAATAAAGAAGTTCTTGAAATAAAAAAACTTATTAAACAAGACACAAATAGCACAATTAGATTATGTGGTTGCTATGTTACGGGAGAAGATAAACAAAAAGTTACATATCTTAATGATTATTTAACTAATATGCCAGAGTCTGAACAACATAAGTTTGTTGAACTTGCGAAAAAAACACTTTCAGGCTCTATGGGAAAAAATTTACATAATCTTGAGTTTACAGACACAGCAGAGGCAGAAGGTGGACAACAAGCATCTATGCTTATGTTGCTTGATAATGAGCTTAAATCACCAGAATTATTGGATTCTTTTTATGACCACGTTATCAATAACTTTGATTTTGTTGGAAATTACCTTATTCTTATTATGTATGACACTTATGATGTTCCTGTTAAAACAAAAGACAATATAAAAATGAATGATTCAAGCGAAATTTTTAAGTACATAATTTGTAGTATTTGCCCTGTTAATCTCTCAAAAGCTGGACTTAGCTATCACGAAGAAACCAATTCTATTGAAAATAGGGTGCGTGATTGGGTTGTTGAACCACCTTGTATGGGATTTATGTTCCCAGCTTTTAATGACAGAAGTACAGACATACATAACCTTTTATATTATGTTAAAAATGTAAACGATATGCACGAAGAATTTATATCAGAGGGTCTTGGTTGTGCTGAAACTGTTCCGGCTGAACATCAAAAACAAATTTTTCAAAGCATAATTGAAGATGTTGTTGTAAATCAATCTGATTATGAAGTTATTGACATTGTGCGTGATATTAATGAAAATATAACTGAAATGATTGAAAATAACGTGTATGATGAGCCTGTAACATTTGATAAAGACGGAATAAAAAATCTCTTAAAAAATAGTGGTGTCAAAGAAGAAGACTTACAAAAAGTTGACAAAAAGTTTGAAGAAGATTTTAAAGATGATATGGTATTTACTGCCGATAGCATACAAGAAAAGAAAAAATTTCAAGTTAAGACAAACGATGTAACAATCGATGTAAAACCTGAAAACTCACATATTGTTAAAATAAAGATGATTGACGGAATAAAATGTCTTGTTATACCTATGGACGATAATGTTGAAATAAATGGAATTATGTCAAAAGTCAGAGAAGAGCTTGAAAATTTAGAATAGCAGATAAAACAAACCTCCATTTTCATAAAAAATTGAATATATATTTAAAAATTGCAAAAAATTATATTTGAGAATGAAAACAGGAGGTTATAAAAATGGATACTAATTTTGAAAAAAGTTACACAAAGGAAAATTTAATGAGGGCTTTTGCTGGTGAAAGTCAAGCAAGAAATAGGTACACTTTTGCTGCACAAAAAGCTAAAGAAAATAATCTACACGTAATAGATGCAATATTTACATTTACTGCACATCAAGAAAGAGCACACGCAAAAGTTTTTTATGACTTTTTAAAAGAACAAGCCGGCTCAAATATCAATGTAGACGGAAATTATCCCGTTGATATTTATGATAATGTGTCAGAACTTTTGAGGTCAGCACAACATAACGAATTTGAAGAATATGAAAACGATTATAAAAAATTCGCAGCTATCGCAAAAGAGGAAGGATTTATCGGCATTTATAACATTTTCGATATGATTGCAAATGTTGAAAAGACGCACGGCGAAAGATTTGGTCACTTTGCTGATTTATTAGAACAAGGAAAACTATTTGTTTCTGATATTGAAACCAGCTGGGTTTGTCTTAATTGTGGGCATATATATACAGGCAAAGAAGTTCCTGCAATCTGCCCTATTTGTAAACACGATAGAGGTTTCTTTGTTAGAGTCGAACTTTCACCTTTCGGAAAATAAAAATAATATCCAAAATTTTAGGCTGTCGAAAAAAATCGACAGCCTTTTAGCAAATATATACTTATCAATAAATTAAAATATTTAGATAAATCAGAAGTTTTATCAATAAAATTTTAAAATTACTTTCAAAATATATAATAATTTTGGGAATAAGTTAGAATATAGATAAGTTACTAAGCATATAACTAGTGTTATATTTTTCTCTGAACAATTTAACTATCCATATAAATGCCTATAACTATGCCAATTTTCTATACTTTTCATATTTCCTAACTTTAATTGATTTGTAAACCATTCCCAGCCATATTAATATAGATGGAATTATTGACATCATCAAAAATAAAAGCACATTATGTTTTACAATATCAAAAATAAAAATTGTAAAATAACCAAATATCAAATAAAAATAATAAAACTCCGATTTCAACTCAAATCCAAAAAAAGTTATAGCAATTAATATTAAAAAAATAAAACTACTTGATACAGATAAATAATTTAACAATCGATTGCCCAATTGTTTTAATTTACTACCTACAAGCATATACATAGTTATAGGCAAAAATATAGAAAGTAAAATTTGAATACAAAAGAATATAAAACCACCAACATTACCCATAAAACTATTATAAAATATATCTCTGATATATTCCCACAATAATCCGGTAGATGGTGCCAATAAATTAAATATTAAAACACCTATAATATTAACAATTAGATACGAAATAAAAGAAATTGCAAAATTAAACATAAAATCCTTTTTCATTTTATAATCCCCCTTTTGATTACTTGAATTATAGCGACATTTAATTTATATTTTCTACTTTCTATAATTGCATACACTTTATTAATCATATAACTCCAGTTTATAGTATAGTGAAGCCCATAAATTTATGGCTATTTATATATTCTTGCCTATAAAGAATTATAAAAAAGTATAAGATATCATTTACATTGAATTAAAATCGTTGCAATCAGAATTAATTCCTCTTACACCAACCTAACTCAAATCCAGTCTAAAACAAAATCATAGCTACCGTGGTCCATAATTTCAAATTCCCTATCATTCTTATAATCACATATAATTGTTTCCTTACTATTATTTAGGTAAAGCACAAAAAAACCAAAACCTCTCCCTTCTTTTCTCATCAATACAAAATTCTCATCAGGAGATAAAACATAACTATAAGCGTCATATTTTTTCTTCCAAATTTCACCTGTATTGAAATTTTTCACAAAAAAATTCTTCCTTTTTAAGTTATCATCACGAATCATATATCCCATAACATTTCCCTTTCGAGATATTATTGGATTATGTCCATCTCCAATATATTTTTTAACTTTTGTACCCAAATCAAATTCATATATTTTTCTACTTTCAGAATTTTTAGGGTGATAATCTTTTTCGTTTATGATTATTGGTTTTCCATAAATGTCAATAAGGCTTCCGTCCTCGGCAATCATAACACAATCCGTGCTATCTCCAGAAAATATAGACATATCTTTAATATTTTCGATATTTAAAACTCTAATTCTATAATTATCCTTATAAGCCGTTCCTATTTCTCGTATTATATCGGTTGAATTCAAAAGCAATTTATATAAAAATTTACAAAGGAAAACTGATACCTTAAAAACTTTCCTAAATCCTTTTTTACAATAATTTAGAACATAGTTAAGCTATACCAAATAGAATAATACTATAAAATTTTAGGAGAGAATAACATTGAATATTGCACAAACTAATACAGGCACAGGTGGTTTAATAATAAATGTATATAATACAAGTGTTGCTGTTCCATTAAGCAATGCTGAAATAACAATAACAAACCCAGAAAATAATACATCTATAACAGTAACCACAAATATATCAGGTCAAACCGATATTGTATATCTTCCTTGTCCACCTATAGAATACTCACTAAGTCCAGATATGCCAAAGCCTTTTGCACAATATAACCTATATGTAAATGCAGATAGGTTTATTTCAGCAGAAGTCGAAGGAGTTCAAATTTTTTCAGATATAATAGCAATTCAAAATGTAACCCTTTTACCAGCTGTAACAAATGAACCTGATGAATTTATAGAAATACAATATCCAACATTATGGGGCGACTTTCCAGAAAAAATTCCAGAAAGTGACGAAAAACCTCTTCCACCAGAAACAGGATATATAGTATTAGATTACCCCGTTATTCCGGAATATATAGTAGTTCACGATGGTTCCCCAAATGATAACTCTGCTCCAAATTATTATATTGAATTTAAAGATTATATAAAAAATGTTGCATCTTGCGAAATATACTCAACTTGGCCAGACGCAGCAATTCGTGCAAATGTCCTTGCAATAATTTCTTTTACTTTAAATCGTGTATTTACTGAATGGTATAGAAATCAAGGAAAAAATTTTACTATAACATCATCAACTGAATACGTTATAAAATGGAATATTTTCACAAAAATAAAGAGGCTACCGTCAAAATAACGGCAACCTCTTTATTTTTGTGTTTGTAAGAATCAACACCATCAATATACCATATATTGGATTATAAAGTCTTTGCCACAATAGGCACATTTCAAGTGATACTGAGCTGTTTCTTTTTGATTAATCTCATCAGGGTGTTGTTTCCACCATTAATTTTTGTTGCAATATCAGTCCAGTTCTCATTATCCTGTGAATATTTTAATGTTAATTTCTTAACTGCTACATTGTCATCTGCATTAACTGTAATATTAGTTGAAGGACAAATAACAGTATTATCAACAGGCATTATTGAAACGATTATAGGTGATTTCAAATCATCTTCTATAAATAATATAACTCCTGCAGATGTAAGACGTTGGCAAAATGAATTAATATCTCAAAATTATTCTCAGACTTATATTAAAACAATACACAATCAACTTTCAGCTATATTTAATTATGCTATACGCTATCATAATCTGTCTAAAAACCCTGCGAAAGAAGCTGGTTCTGTTGGAAAGAAAAAAGCTGATAGAGTTAGTTTTTGGACTGCCGAAGAATTTAATAAGGCAATTAAATATATAAATGAATACGATTATGTTTCAAAGATTTCTCTAGAAATTCTATTTTGGACTGGTATGCGACAAGGTGAATTGTATGCCTTAACTCCACAAGATATAAATTTTAAAAACAATACAATATCTATTTAAAAATCATTGGTAGTGCTAAACAATGGAGAAATTAACATAAATAAAACTAAAACAGAAACATCTGAACGAATTGTTGAAATTCCAAATTTTTTAATTAACGAAATAAAAGAATTTATGAATCGTTATGTTGAACCATTAAAACCAAATGAAAGAATTTTTAAAACAACAAAATCTAATTTATCAAGAAAAATAAATTTTATAGCAAAAAAAGCCGAAATAAAGAAAATCAGAGTTCACGACTTACGACATTCCCACGCAAGTATGTTAATTGATTTAGGTTTTTCCCCTCTAATGGTAAAAGAAAGATTAGGTCACCAAAACATAGAAACCACTCTTGAAACATATTCCCACCTATATCAAACAAAAAATCAAGAGCTTATGAATAAACTTGAAAATTTATATAACAAAATATAACTTCTATCTTTTGTTACGTTTTTGTTACGCTTAGCAAAAAAGTAACCTTACAAACACTGATTAATTCAGCATTTGCAAGGCTTTTACATATTATTCCCATTCAATAGTTGCTGGTGGCTTACTAGTTATGTCATACACAATTCGGTTAATATGACCAACTTCATTTACAATTCTAGTACTAACTCTAGCAAGAACATCGTAAGGAATTCTAGCAAATTCAGCAGTCATAAAGTCAGTAGTTGTAACACCTCTTAAAGCAAGTGTATAGTCATAAGTTCTAGCGTCACCCATAACACCAACACTTCTCATAGGTGTAAGAACAGCGAAATATTGATTAATATCTTTATCCAAACCAGCCTTAGCGATTTCATCTCTAAAGATGTAATCAGCGTCTTGAAGAATTTCAATTTTATCTTCAGTGATTTCACCCAAAATTCTAATAGCAAGACCAGGACCAGGGAAAGGTTGACGCCAAACAAGATAATCAGCAAGACCAAGTTCAAGGCCAAGACGTCTAACTTCATCTTTGAACAAAAGGCGTAAAGGTTCAACTATGTCTTTAAAATCAACATAGTCAGGAAGACCACCAACGTTGTGATGACTCTTAATTACAGCAGCGTCACCTGTTCCAGATTCAATAACGTCAGGGTAAATAGTACCTTGAGCAAGGAAATCAACGGCACCAATTTTTTTAGCTTCTGCTTCAAAAACTCTGATAAATTCCTCACCAATAATCTTTCTTTTTCTTTCAGGTTCAGAAACACCTGCTAATTTACTTAAAAATCTATCTTTTGCATTAACTCTAATAAAGTTAATATCCCAATCTTTAAAAGCAGCCTCAACTTCGTCACCTTCGTTTTTACGCATTAAACCGTGGTCAACAAAAATACAAGTAAGTTGATTTCCAACAGCTTTAGAGAGAAGTGCAGCAAGAACAGAACTATCAACACCACCAGAAAGAGCAAGTAAAACTTTACCATCTCCAACTTTTTCTCTAACATCTTTGATAGCAGTCTGTGCGTAATTGCTCATACTCCAATCACCGGAACATTTACAAACCTCATATAAGAAGTTTGTAAGCATTTCAATACCTTTTTCAGTATGCATAACTTCAGGGTGAAATTGAACAGCATAGAGTTTTTTGTCAGCATTTTCCATAGCAGCAACAGGACAATTGTCTGTATGTGCAGATGAAATAAATCCCTCTGGCATAACTTCGATATAGTCAGTATGGCTCATCCAAGTAATGCTTTCTTCCCCGATATTTTTAAACATCAAAGAATTAGTATCAAATTTTGTAGCAGTCTTTCCATATTCCTTTGCAGGAGCAGGGCAAACTTTACCGCCAAGTATATGAGCCATAAGTTGAGAACCATAGCAGATACCTAAAATAGGGATATTAAGTTCAAAAATTTCCTTGCTAATAGTAGGTGAATCTTCAAGATAAACGCTGTTAGGTCCACCGGTAAAAATAATACCTTTAGGATTTTTTTTCTTTATCTCTTCAATAGAAGTTTTATATGACAAAACTTCACAATAAACTTTTGAATCTCTAACTCTTCTAGCAATCAATTGATTATATTGACCGCCAAAGTCCAAAACAACAATAAGGTCGTGTTTCATAAAAGCCCTCCATAAATAAAATAACTAATAAGATAATTATATAACTAATTTTGTTTTATAGCAAGAAAATTATTTTTTTAAGTATAATTTTGTCGGTTCGATATATTTTTTTATAGCATTTAAAAGTTTTTCATTTGGCTCAATAATAAATTTAACTTTTTCCTGATTGTAGTAAGTAATAACCATATATGTATTTCCAAATATTTCACCACTTGAAAAATCTCTTGTAGGAACAGCAGAAAAACCAGCCAAATGTTCTTTGTCATCAATATGAGCCATAACGATAAATTCAGAAACGTGTACAGAAAAAACATTTTTCCTTTTAGATTTGTTGTAAATACAATCGATGTCCAAAGTACCGTTTGTAAACATATACTCATATTCTTTATTTAATCTTTTAAAAAATATATTACATACGATTCCAATAACGATAATAAAAGGAATAGCTTGAATAGGGCTACTCTTGACCCCGTCAACTTCTGGTATATTAGCGAACACAATCACAAAAAACATAGAAAGAACACAAGCGATACCAACAATCAAAAATCTTTTCATAGTATCCTTTTTGCTTTCTTCTTTTTTAACAATTTGTTCAACATAGGTGTCTTCCATAGTAAAAATCCTCCAAAACAAAAGTTATGTCAAAATTTAATTTTCAGTATTTTCATTTTCGACTTCTTCATCTTCGTTAGTTTCTTCGTTTTTAAAGAAATCAAAATTAAATTTAGAAAGAATACCTGGAACCATATTCAAAAGTTTGTCAACACTTCCAGTATTTTTAACATTAACAAGTTGCACCGTACCATTTTGTATAACAAGTATAGCAGATGGTGTAATTTTAGCACCAACCCCACCAGCGTCTTTAGATTTATGTGCCTTTTCTTCCTTATTGCCAGAGCCACCAGCACCCATACCAAATGAAACATCAATAAGAGGTACTAATGTAACCTCGCCAATAGTAATAGGGTCACCAACAACCGTTTTAGTAGAGATAAAATCTTGCAACTTACCAAATAAAGCATTAAGATTAGAGTTTAAAGCTTCGCCCATTTTTTAAAATCCACCCTTTCTTTTTATATTACTGATTAATTAACTAAATTTTTCTTTAAGTATTCGCCATATAGGCTCTTTAAAAATATATTTCAATGTTGGATAAGCAATTTTAAAAACGTTAGTTTTACCTTTTGTAATGACACTTCCCTCAAAGACCTCATTTTCAAAGTCCCCACTTATATATGTTTCAAATGGCAAAAATTCTGAAATGATAGATATAAATCCTATAAACTGCCCTGTGCTAGCAGGGTCACCAAGGCCAATAACCCCACACAATTCAAATTTTTTAGGGTTAATAGCTAAAATTAAAGCCTTTAAATATTCAATGCTATATTTTATAATGTCACCTTTTTGAGGGTATTTTACAAAAGCTTTAATTCTAACAAAAATATTTTTGACAATATTTATAAACTTATTCATATCATAAGATGAACTAGAACTATTTTCTGTTTCCTCATCAACGTTATGTTGTTTATCGGTTTGAAAATCAACTTTATCAGTCTTTAAGCCGTCAATATCGTTGACATTATCACAACTTGAATTATTATCAACATTTTCATTTTCAAAAAAACTTAAATCAACCTCTTTTGAGCTTGTATCATTTTCTGAAACAAGTTTTTCCTTTTTCTTATTTTTTGTCTTTTTATCTTTCTTTTTAGCATTTCTGTCAAAGAACTTGAAAAAGAAAACTTTCAAAAAACGTTGTCTTTTCTCATCTTCTGGATTATAGACATACACAAATTTCATAAACCACAAAAAACTAATTTTTATATCAACATATAAGCTATCTTTTTTTTCAAAAAATAGATAGTATCTAATTCCACCAAAAAGAATAAGACAAATCAAAACAATTAAAATTCCCAAAATAACGAGTAAAGCAATTCCTATAAATTCTAATATCGCCAGAAAAACAGATAGAATTTCCAATACTCCAACTCCCAAAAATAAATTTATATTTGTATCTATAAAACCTTGGGCTAACCAAAGTCAACAACTAAACCAATTTTTGCAAAAATCATTATTTGTTGTCAGATATAGAAAGCCCAAGGTCAAAATTTTCAATTACTGAATGTCTATGTACTCAAAAGTAGCAGAGCCTTTGCTGTCTTTGCCTTTGTTGTTCATACAGAATAAACCAATTCTTCCGCCAACCCAGCTTTTTCTTGATACAATATATTCTACCCTATCACCAAGTTTTTCATACTTAACACCGTCAAAGCTATAGTAGAAATCTGTTTGAGCGTTATATTCCATAACAGCTTTAAGATAAATTTCAGAAACTTTTTCAATTTCTTTAGTAGCTGTAATTTTTTCTTTGTGTTCAGGG
Source organism: uncultured Eubacteriales bacterium (assembly GCA_902496345.1). Taxonomy (GTDB): domain Bacteria; phylum Bacillota; class Clostridia; order Lachnospirales; family CAG-274; genus MGBC114079. The sequence goes on along the minus strand of CABVAP010000010.1, from coordinate 23,111 downwards.
TAACTGTGTTCGTAGTTAGTTTGTTTGATAACAAATTTACCGTCACAGTTTTCAACTCTTATACAGTAGTAATTTCCACCTGTAATAGTAAGACCGGCAGTGTCACCATCTTCAACAAGGTCAAGTTTAACTTTTGTAACAGCTTCAAAATTAGGAGCTTGAATAAGTTGAGAAAGGAGGTTAGGAGCGTCAGAAACAAATCCCTCTTCCCCATTTTCGTCAGTAACAGGCATTGCGAATAATTTAAGTTCATTGTTAGCAAGTTCATAATATTTTTCATTAGCGTGAGCTTGCCATTGCCATTGAAGACCAAGTTCTTTACCGGAGAAATCGTCAGAAGTATCTGGAGTACAGATTTCAGTTTCACAGTTTACAGTTGGTTTTTTGTATTCAAGAACAGGTTCACCAACAAAATCATTGTTGCTATCAACACCAATTAAAGGCCAACCGTCAACCCATCTAGCAGGCTGTAAGTGAGCAACACGACCATAAGCGTTTATATCTTGGAAATGGATAAACCAGCTTTCACCGTTTTCAAGGTCAACAAGACCACCTTGGTGAGGTCCGTTAATAGGTGTGTCACCTTGGTGCATAATAATTTTGTGTTCATAAGGTCCATATATATTTTTAGAACGAGCAGCCATTTGCCAACCAGTTCTAACACCACCGGCAGGGGCAAGAATATAGTAGAAACCGTCTTTTTTATAGAACTTAGGACCTTCGATAGTAGGGTGATTAATTCTACCGTCAAATACCATTTTATCTTCACCGATAAGTTTAGTACCGTCTGGAGCCATTTCGCTTACAGCAAGTCTACTTTTGAAACCACAACGGCTTTTAGCAAAAGCGTGAACAAGATAAGCACGTCCGTCATCGTCCCAGATTGGGCAAGGGTCAATCCAGCCATAAGCCTCTTTAACGCAAACAACATCATTCCATTTACCAAATGGGTCAGTTGTGTTAGCCATAAAGATACCTTTGTCAGGGTCACCAAAGTAAACCCAGAATTTACCGTCGTGGTGTCTGATACTTGGTGCCCAGATACCTTTACCGTGTTGAGGTTTGTCATAGCATTCAAAAGGCATTTTTTCAACAGCGTGGCTAATAACTTTCCAGTTTACAAGGTCTTTAGAGTGTAAAACCGGCATACCTGGGAAATATGTAAATGATGAAGATACCATAAAGAAATCATCACCAACACGTATAACGTCAGGGTCAGAGTAATCAGCGAATAAAATAGGATTTTTGTAATTTCCATTACCAAGGTCAGCGACCCATTTGCCTTTAACATCTTTGTACATTGTTAAATCCTCCTAAAATCATTAGTAATGTCATTTTTTTATTTCAGCAGTTTTATCTCTTGTCATAAGATTAACAACTGCCTGTTTTGTATCTTGTCCGCAAAACAGAACGTCATATATTTCCTTTGTAATAGGCATATCAACGTTATATTTAACAGACAAATCATAAGCTGCTTTGGCAGTATTTACCCCCTCAACAACCATATGAACCTCTTTAAGTGTTTCTTCAAGTGTTTTCCCTTTTCCAAGCAGTATACCAGCCATTCTGTTTCGGCTGTGCTTGCTTGTACAGGTAACAATTAAGTCACCTATACCGGATAAACCGGAAAAAGTTTCAGCTTTACCTCCCATAGCAACGCCAAGTCTTGATATTTCAACAATACCTCTTGTCATAAGTGCAGCTTTAGAGTTATCCCCAAAGCCGACACCGTCAGAAATACCTGCAGCAAGAGCAATAAGATTTTTCATAGCTCCGCCAATTTCAACCCCAATAATATCTGTGTTTGTATAAACTCTAAATGTTGGTGACATAAACACCTTTTGTATTTCCTCAGCAACTTCAATATCTTCAGATGCTGCGACACAGGCGGCAACAAGACCTTTTCCAACTTCTTCTGCGTGGCTTGGACCAGATAAAACACCGACTCTACAGAAAGGAACAACCTCTTTTATAACTTCAGAAAGTCGTAAAAGAGAACCCTCTTCAATACCTTTTGCAAGATTAACGATTATTTGATTTTCTGAAAAATAAGGTAAAAATTTCTTTGATGTTTCTCGAACAGCTTTAGACGGAACAGCTAAAATAATCATATCAGAATTTTTAACATCTTCATCTATGTAAGTAACTTTTATGTTATCTGGAAGTTTAATGTCCGGAAGATACTCTTTATTCTCCCTATCTTGAGCTATTTTTTCAGCCTTTTCTTTTCCTCGTGACCATAAAACAACATCGTTGCCATTTTTGCTAAGTAGTATAGCAATGGCTGTTCCCCAACTTCCAGAACCAATTACAGAAATTTTGCTCATAGCAAATACCTCCTATTTATTTTTTTTGATACTAAACTTATTTTCTTCACCTCTAATAAGTCTTTTTATATTAGGTATATGCTGATAATATGCTAAAATGCCAATAGCTGACATAAGTGCAACTGCCTCTGTGTTTACCGGCTTTTGTAATAATGTGCTGTATAATACCATAGAAACAGGAGCAACAACAACCATAACAAGCGAACATAAAGAAATATATTTTTTAGCAATGACAACAGCAAGTCCAAAGACATAAGTAGTCAAAGCAACACGCCAGTCAATGCATAAAATAAGTCCAAGCGTTGACGCAATTCCTTTTCCACCTTTAAACTTAAGATAGAAAGGGAAATCGTGACCGAGGATAACGCCAACACCTGCATATATTCCATAAGGTATAACAGAGTTGTCGGATACAACGTTGCCCTGTTCAAATATTAAAGCACAAATAATATATGCAACAACAGCTTTCATAATATCGGATATAAAAACGATAATTCCGGCTTTTGCACCAAGAACTCTGGTAACATTTGTTGTACCGGCATTTCCACTTCCAAAATCTCTTATATCTATTTTTCCCATAAGCTTACCGACTATATAAGCAGTTTGAATACAACCGATTACATAACCGATAACAAGACAAATTAATCTCTCCATTTTTGAAAATCACGTCCTTTCAAAAAAATCAATCTTTTCTGTTTCGTGCAATAAAGTGAATAGGCGTTCCGTCAAATCCAAAGGCTTGACGCAATTGATTTTCAATGTAACGTTTATAAGAAAAATGTAAAAGTTCAGCATCATTTACGAATAAAACAAAAGTTGGAGGTTTAACAGAAACTTGAGTAATATAGTAAATTTTCAAAGGTTTACCTTTTTCGGCAGGAGGCTGATTAAGTGCCATAGCCTCAATGAGAACATCATTTAAAAGTCCTGTTGAAACTCTTTTAGCATTGTTTTCGTAAACTGCTTTAATCATACCAAAAAGTTTATGCACACGTTGACCTGTCTGTGCAGATATAAACAATGTTGGAGCATAAGGCATATATTTAAGTTCTTTTTCAATATCTTTAATAAACTTGTTCATAGTCTTGTTGTCTTTTTCAATCAAATCCCACTTATTGACAACAATAATACAAGCCTTACCGTTTTCGTGAGCTATACCGGCGATTTTAGTATCTTGGTCGGTAATACCCTCTTCTGCGTTAATCATAAGTATACAGACGTCAGCTCTTTCAACAGCAGCAACAGCTCTAATAATACTGTATTTTTCAATATTTTCTTTAATTTTGCTTTTTCTTCTCATTCCGGCAGTATCAATAAAAATATATTTTTGACCGTCTGCCTCATAGTAAGAATCAATAGCATCTCTTGTAGTACCGGCAACATCACTTACGATAACTCTGTTTTCGCCAAGAATTTTGTTTATAAGAGAAGATTTACCAACATTAGGTTTACCGATTATAGCAACCTTTATTGTGTCGTCATCTTCTTCATTGTCACTATCATCAGGGAAATGCTTAACAACTTCATCGAGTAAATCACCAAGACCAAGACCCTGACCGGCAGAAACGCCCCAAGGGTCACCAAGACCAAGAGAATAGAACTCATAAACGTCCATACTGTACTTTCTAAGGTCATCAACCTTGTTTACAGCAAGAACAATAGGTTTCTTTGTCTTTCTTAAAATGTTAGCAACTTGCATATCTGTATCAGTAACACCAGTTTTAACATCAACAACAAATAAAATAACGTCAGCCATTTCCATAGCGATTTCAGCCTGTGCATACATCTGTTTTAAAATAAGGTCATCTGTTTCAGGCTCAAGACCACCGGTGTCAATAAGGGTAAATTTATGGTTAAGCCATTCAGCCTCTGCATAAATTCTGTCCCTAGTAACACCGGGTGTATCTTCAACGATAGAAATTCTTTCGCCAGATATTTTATTAAAAAGAGTTGATTTTCCGACATTCGGTCGTCCAACAACTGCAACGATAGGTTTAGCCATTATATATCCTCCTATAATTAAACACTTAAAATATTTTCAATAAATGTAGCTCCGTCAGAGCTTGATTTTTTAATTTTACAATTAAGTTTTTTTTCTAAGTCTTTTATATGAATATCATCAAGCATAACATCTTCACCGGACCTAAAAGCGTTTTCAGGTATAAGCAACAAACTTCCGAGTTCTTTTCCTGATAGTTGGTTTATTATATCTCTACCTGTCAAAAGACCAGAAACCGTTATTGTATGCCCAAAGAAATCATTTTTAATTTCGTATACGTTTATTTTAGTATACTTAAACTTTTTAGTCAATTGATTAGTCAAACTTAAGATAAATTTGTAAGAAGCTGCACCAGTGGCAATAGAAACAACTCTCTCTTTTTCGTCAGCCTCAATAGAATTAAGATAATCGGTAAACTCATCTCTCATTAAACTAATCATACCGACACCGTCTTCAAGTTGAGAAAATCCCTCATAAAAATCAGAATTAGGGAGTTCTCTTTCAGCTCTCAAATAAAACTCATCAGATAGAAAAACAAATTTAGTACCGATTTTTTGTTCAAGTTCTTTTTGAATTTCTTCCACTTTATCAATTATATCACAACAATCATTTTTGTCAAAGAGTTCAATTTGTTCAAGTTTGTCACGGAATTTTGTCATACCGAAAGGAACAACTGACAAACTACCACCTTCACAATAAAACTCACTCAAATCCCAGATAGATTTTTCGAGATATTTTCCGTCATTAACACCCTTGCAAAGAACAATTTGAAAATTCATCTCAATACCGGCATCATAAAATTTCTTAATATATTCCATAATTTTAACAGAATTAGGATTTTTGAGCATAAACTTTCTAAGTTCCGGGTCAGTCGTATGAACAGAAATGTTTATAGGAGAGAGGTGATAAAAAATAAGTCTGTCAATATCTTCTTCTTTCATATTTGTAAGACTTACGTAATTCCCTTGAAGGAAAGAAAGTCTAGTGTCATCATCTTTAAAATAAAGAGTATCTCTCATACCTTTAGGAAGTTGGTCGATAAAACAAAAAATACATTTGTTAGAACAACTTCTAGCTTTGTCCATAAGACCTCTTTCAAAGACAATGCCCAAATCTTCATATTCTTCTTTTTCAATTTCAAGTACCCACTCTTCGCCATCAGGCTTTTGGATACCGACCTCAAGATATTCGTCTTGAATTAAATAACGATAATCAAAAACGTCTTTGATTTCGCTACCGTTTATATCAAGTAGAATATCGCCGACCTCAATACCGACTTCTTCGGCGATACTTCCACTTTCAACTTTAAAAATAATGTTTTGTTCTTTTTTCAAACTTAACAACTCCAATTTTTACTTTAATGCAATAAGACCAGCGAGACTGCCTCTTTCAGCACCCATATTTCTGTGAGAATAGAACAAATCAGGGTTGCACTTTGTACATATATTAGAATTTTCAATATTTTCAGGTAAAACACCAACAGATGTAAGAGTTTTTTCTATAATTCCCTGTAAATCTATTTTAAACTTGCCCTCTTTCTGCATATCCTTTGTTATAAAATTTTTAGCAAAATCAATATTACTTTCAAATTCAGCAACAACAGGATATTCAACTTCAAAGCAACATTTTTTGATAGACGGACCAATTCCGACTAAAATATTTTTTCTATCAGAGCCATAGTCTTTTTCCATTTTAGAAATAGCCTTTGCACCTATTTGTAAAACAGTTCCTTTCCAACCGGAATGAGCCATACAGATAACTTTCTTAATAGGGTCAAGGAAATATATAGGAACACAGTCTGCATAAAAAGTGGTAAGCACAATATTTTTTTCATTGGTGATAAGACCGTCAGCGTCTTCAATATCACTTTCCCTCAAAAGCCCCTTACCTCTGTCATTTTGTGAAACAGTGTATATTGTATCACTGTGAATTTGTTTTGAAAAAACAACATCATTGTAATCAACACCAATAGCACTGCATAATATTTTGTAGTTTTCAATAACGTTTTCCGACTTGTCCTCTCTAAAATGTAAGTTCAAAGATTCAAAACAGCCTGTAGAAACCCCACCTTTTCTAGTTGAGAAACAATGAGAAACAAGACCAGTATTATCAAATTTTTCAAAAGTAAAATAAACTAAATTTCCGTTAGTATGTTTAATCATAATATCAAATCCAATCTACCAAAAAGCATTTTCAATGTGAGTAACAGAATTTTCAAAAACTTCAATAACATCAAAACGAAAATCAACGTTAGACATTTGATTTTCGTATATATATTTTTCAGCAACAGCAATAATATTTTTTTGTTTTGATTTATTAACAGCCTCTCTAGGCAAACCATTTTTAAGGCTATTTCTAAGTTTAACCTCAATAAAGACAATATATTCCCTGTCTTTAGCAATAATATCAATTTCCCCAAAAGAGGTACGATAGTTTGTTGTAATTACGGAAAAACCTTTATTTTCAAGGAACTTAACAGCAATTTTCTCACCGATTTTACCTTTTTTATAACTACTTTTTGCCATTACGTTTAGACTCCTCATATCTGTCAAGGTTAGCAATAAAAGCAAGCACTTGAGCAACTACCTCATAAAGTTCCGGTGGTATATTTTCGCCTAAGTCAAGACGGGTAAGTTCCTCTGTCAAAGCCTCATCTTCATAAACAGGAACGTCAGCCATTTCACCGTGTTCAAGAATTTTTTTAGCGACAAACCCTTGACCTTTTGCAACAACTCTAGGTGAAATATCTTTGTCAGAGTGATAAGAAAGTGCAACTGCTTTTTGATTAGGATTAAAATTTTTTTTATTTTCAGCCATTTAAAATCACACCCTCATATCGAAAGAATATCTTCTGCTAGGAGTACTTTCTCCTTGCCCCTCTTTGTTTTTAATAACATTAAAAGTTTCATCTTTTTCCTTATAAGAAACACTATTTATTTTAAAACCATAATTTCCAAGCATATTAGACAGTTGATTAATATTTTTTTTAATAATATTGATAGTTTCAACTTTTTCACATTTGAATTGAAAATCCAATCCCCTGTCTATTTTATCTATAAACGCATCAATTTTTCCAACATAAAAATAATCAAGAGAAAGAAGAACCGACGCTCTTTTTGAAAAATTTTTGTTGCCCTTTTTGTTTTTAAAGATATGTAAATCACACTCAGCATCTCTGCCGTTTATATTAATAGGGATTTGAATATAATTTTTATAATTATCAATTTCTTTCATAAAGCTCAAATCATTTTTAATATTTTCAAAACTCTGTTTTATATCGTTATTCTGATTATCTTCAGCCATTTGTGAGATAACGTCACTACTTTTTTGAGCGACTTCAAAAATCTTTTCAAACTTATCAGAGATATTTTCGTGTGACTTTAGGTCATTTTCATTAAACGATAATTTTTGGCTTATAGCTTTAAAGACATCTTTGCTTGAATTTAAGTTATTTCTATCAACTTCAAGAATATCAAGCAATTTATTTTTAAGCTCACCATCAGGCATTTTTGAAATTTTTTCTGCAACGTTCAAAAATTCAGATTTAAGGTTAGTCTGTTCATCAAGCAATCTATTAAGTGTTTCAACGGTGACTTTCCCTACCGGCATTTCCTCTTTTAACAAAAACATAACCTTATCAAGTGTATTAGCTGTGTTTGACGTATTAACCGTATTATTTGTATCAGAACCGGCAACATTTTCTTGAGTATTAACCTCATCAAGAAATTTAAGGGCAAGTCCGTCCGTAATTGTTTGCTTGTCAACGGGCATATTGTTCTGTATAAGTGATTTAATAAGGTCAATATTTTCTTTTGTAGCAGGCATATCTGCATTGTTCAAAAGTTCTTTTGCAAAATCGGCAATACCCTCTTCTGTTTTTGAGATTTCAACAAAAATCTGTCCAGAATTAGTTTCTTTAACAGTAAAAGACGCCCTTTCACCTATTCTAAGTTCAGTATTTCCTGATGATTTAGCATTTATAATAGAGTTGTCGTCAAGTTTAAGCGAAACAGAATTTTGTTTAATATCAGTAACCGTTCCACTAAAAGTATCCCCCGATTTAAGTTGCACAAGGGATTTGCTCATATCAGAAACGGCAGTATCATATTTAGAATTTACAACGCTATTTAAAATATTATCGTTAGTAATTTTCATAAAATCATTCCCATTTATTAAATAAATCAGTCAACAAAATTTTTAGTAAAAGATTTTCTGTGTATAGGACAAAGACCAATATTTTTTATAGCTTCAATGTGTTCTTTTGAGCCATAGCCTTTATTTTTTTCAAAGAAATATCCGTCATAGACTTCGGCATATTTTTTCATCATTTCATCTCTTGTAACTTTAGCAATTATACTTGCTGCTGCGATACTAATACTCTTCGCATCACCTTTGATAATGCTCTCTTGAGGGATATTAACATCAGGTATAGTAACAGCGTCCACAAGTAACTGATTTGGAACAACTTCAAGTTTAGAAATAGCCACTCTCATAGCCTCATAAGTTGCTTGCAATATATTTATTTCGTCAATAACGATATTAGAAACAACACCAACACCTATGGCGATAGCCTTGCCCTTTATTTCATAAAACAATTCTTGTCTTTTCTTTTCTGACAATTTTTTTGAATCATTGATACCGATTATCTTGCAATCTTTCGGGAGAATAACAGCCGATGCAACGACAGGACCGGCAAGAGGGCCACGACCGACTTCGTCAATACCGGCAATAAATTCAACCCCACTTTGATAATATTTTTTTTCATAAGAAGAAATTTCATCAAGTCTTGAAATTTCAGAAAGATAAGAATTATATTTCTTTTGATATTGTTCAATAACCGTCTGAACACTTTTTCTTTCATCATCTTTAAACTGTTCAAGTTCGTTAATAACATCAGTTATAGGTATATTTTTAAGAAAATCTTTAATTTGACTAACCGATTTTTTCATTGTAATAATCCCCTAAAAACAAAAACAAATTTATACAAAATAATTATACAACAAAAACCATTAATTTAAAAGAAAAATTTTATATTTTTGTAGAAATATACGTACAAATTAATTAATCAGTTTATAATGTCAAATTTTGGACATTTCTACCAACAATAGAGATACTCATATTATCAACGTCAAAAACTGTATCAATAAGCCTGTTTATAGTTTCAACATTTATATCGTCAACTTTTTTAATTATTTCGTCAACCTCTCTTGTTCTTGATAATAGGACTTGATTTCTTCCAATGTTAGAGGCTCTGGAAGATGAATTTTCAAGGCTCAATATAAAATTACTTTTAATTTGTTCTTTTGTTTTGGCAAGTTGTTCAGGTGAGATTTTTTCTTTTTTAAATTCAGAAATTTCTTTGTAAATCAGTTCATTAACCTGAGAAAGCTGACTAGAATTAAGAGCAGCATAGATTCCAAAAAGTCCGGAATTAATGAAACTGGACGTAAAAGAATAAACCGTATAGGCTAGACCATTTTCCTCACGTATTTTCTGAAAAAGTCGAGAACTCATTCCGCCACCGAAAACAGTATTAATAGCAGTAAGTGCATAAGTATCATCAGAACCTAAAGGGACACCGTCAAAACACATAGTAAGATGCAATTGTTCAATATCCTTTTCTTTTCTGATAATACTTTTAAAATATTTAGGTTTTTCACAGACATCAGTAATATCCATTTTAGGAATTTTACCAAAAGACTCTTTTATTTTTTCGATAACATATTCCCTATCAAAATTACCGGCTATAGCAACAACTGTGTTGTCACTTCTGTAATGTTTTTTGTAATAGTCTTTTATAAACTTGCTGTCAAAATTTGAAATAGTTTCTTCTGTTCCAAGTATAGGAAAACTTAAAGAATTACCCTTCCAAATTTCCTCTTGTAAAGAATCATAGCCGACTTCTTCCGGTGAATCTTCATACATATTTATTTCCTCAATAATGACATTTCTTTCTTTTTTTATGTCATCATCAGAAAATAAAGAATTAAAATACATATCAGATAAAACATCAAAAGCAGTATTAAAGTGAGAATCAAGAGTTCTTGTATAATAGCAAGTATATTCTTTTGTTGTATAAGCATTTATTTGTCCGCCGATAGAGTCTATTTCGTCAGCAATTTGTTTAGCTGTTCTGTTTTTTGTTCCTTTAAACATAAGATGTTCAATAAAATGTGAAATTCCGTTATTTTGAGAATTTTCGTTTCTTGAACCATTTTTAACGAATATACCAAAAGCAACACTTCTCACAAAAGGCATTTTTTCAAAAACAATAGTAATACCGTTATCAAGTTTAATAGTTTCAATCATAATATAATATCCTCCAACTTAAAAAGCCTTACAGGTAAAACTGCAAGGCTTTTTATAATATTATTTACAAAAAAATTATTGTAATGCGTCTTTTCTTGAAAGGTTAATTCTGCCTTTTTCGTCAACACCCATAAACTTAACAAGAACTTCATCACCAACGCTAACAACGTCCTCAACTTTTTCAACTCTTTCGTTAGCGAGTTTTGAAATATGAACAAGACCCTCTTTTTCAGGAGCAATTTCAACGAAAGCACCAAAATTCATAATTCTGGTAACTTTACCAGAGTAAACTTTACCTTTTTCTAAATCTTTGGCAATAGCTTCAATCATATCAACAGCTTTTTTAATTTTTTCTTCATCATTAGAAGAAACAAAGATTTTACCGTCATCTTCTGTATCGATTTTGTCAACACCAGATTCATCAATAATTCTGTTGATAGTTTTACCTCTTGAGCCGATAACTTCAGCAATTTTTTCAGGGTTAATCTGAACAAAAGCGATTTTAGGAGCATATTTAGAAAGACTGCTTCTAACTTCAGGAATAGCTTTGAGAATAACTTCATCAATGATGTAATCTCTGGCAGTATGTGTTTTAGCAAGAGCTTGTCTAATAATTTCAGGAGTAAGACCATCAATTTTAATATCCATTTGGATAGCTGTAATACCTTCGTGAGTACCGGCAACTTTAAAGTCCATATCACCGAAAAAGTCTTCAAGACCTTGAATATCAGTAAGAAGAACAAAGTCATCATCAGTATTTCCAGTAACAAGACCAACAGAGATACCTGCTACAGGTTTTTTAATAGGAACGCCAGCAGCCATAAGAGAAAGAGTTGAACCACAAACACTAGCCTGAGAAGTTGAACCATTTGAGCTTAAAACTTCAGAAACGAGTCTGATAGCATAAGGGAATTCGCTTTCATCAGGAATAACAGGAACTAAAGACCTTTCAGCTAAAGCACCGTGACCGATTTCACGTCTACCCGGACCTCTGGAAGGTTTAGTTTCACCAACGGAATAACTTGGGAAGTTATAGTGGTGAATATATCTCTTAGTATCTTCTAATTCATCAAGACCGTCAAGTTTTTGGACTTCGCCCATAGAGCCAAGAGTAGTAACAGTAAGGACTTGAGTTTGACCTCTCTTGAATAAAGCAGAACCGTGAGTACGAGGAAGAATATCAACTTCAGCAGAAAGAGGTCTGATTTCTTCAAGTTTTCTACCGTCAGGACGTTTGTGGTCTTTAAGAATCATACGTCTAACAGTTTCTTTTTCATATTTGTAAATAGCCTCACCGATAAGAGCAGCATAAGCTTCTTCATCATCTTCGCAATAGTCAGCCATAAGTTTGCCCATAACTTCTTCAGTAAGGGCAGTCATTCTTTCGTCACGAATCTGTTTCATATCAGTGAAAACAGCTTCTTCCATACGAGCGTCAGTAATAGTATCTTTAATTGCCTGATAAAGGTCAGCAGGAACAACGTGTTCTTCATAGCTGTGTTTTTCTTTACCGATTTCAGTAACGATTTTTTCGATAAATTCAACGATTTTAACGTTTTGTTCGTGACCGAACATAATAGCATTAAACATTTCTTCGTCAGTAACTTCGTCAGCACCGGCCTCAATCATCATAACTTTGTGTTTAGTTGATGCAACAGTAAGATTTAATTTGTTTCTTTCTCTCTGTTCAGCAGTTGGGTTTATAACGAATTGACCATCAACCATACCAACAGAAACAGCACCGGTAGGGCCCATAAAAGGAATATCAGAAATAGATAAAGCGAGAGAAGAACCAATCATAGCAGCGATTTCAGGGCTACAATCTTGGTCAACAGAAAGAACAGTAGCAACAACAGAAACATCGTTTCTATAATCTTTAGGGAATAAAGGTCTGATAGGTCTGTCGATAAGACGAGAAGTTAAGATAGCTTTTTCAGTAGGTCTGCCCTCTCTTTTTATAAATCCACCAGGGATTTTACCAACAGCGTAAAGTTTTTCTTCATAGTCAATGCTTAAAGGGAAAAAGTCAACACCTTGTCTAGGTTTTTCTGAAGCAGTAACAGCAACTAAAACAGCAGTGTCACCATAACGAATAATAGCAGCACCGTTTGCAAGTTCAGCGACTCTGCCAATTTCAACAGACAATGTACGACCAGATAAATCCATAGAGTATGTCTTGTACATATATTTCTCCTTTCAAAAATAAAACAGTATATTATAATTTTTTCTATATTAAAACAGTAAAACTGTGATTTAATTAAATAAGAATAAAAAGAAAGAGCGGCGTGTAGCCGCTCAAACTCATTACTTTCTTAAACCTAATTGGCTGATAAGCTCACGATATTTAACAATATCTTTTGCTTTGATGTAATTTAAAAGACCTTTTCTCTGACCAACCATTTTTAAGAGACCTCTTCTAGAGTGGTGGTCTTTTTTGTGTTCTTTTAAATGTTCTGTTAAATGATTAATTCTTGCAGTAAGTAAAGCTACCTGAACTTCAGGAGAACCTGTATCTGCTTCATTTCTACCATATTTAGCAACGATTGCTTTTTTGTCAAAAACCATTTTAAAAATCCTCCAATAAAATATTTTTTTATAAACCCCGTATGCTAAGAACAGGTCGGAGATTCCGAATTCTGAACATAGGATTTTACACAATGAAGATTATAACATATAAAAATCCCAATTGCAAGCATTTTTTTTATTTTTTAAATATTATTCAAATTTATTTCCGCACTTAGTGCAAAAAGACGCATTTCCCAAATTTTCAGTTCCGCATTTACTGCACCACTTTTTACTGATAGCCTTTGCCTTTTCGCTTTCCTTTATGTCATCAATTTTTTGTTTCAAGTTAGAAAGTTCAAGATTTTTTCTTGTAATTTCATCAATAAGACTTTGAGTTTTTTCGTTGTAATTTCCCTTGTAAAATTCAAAGTACATTCTGCCAAGTTCAGCATATCTGTCATTAAGATATTTGTTTATTTCAGAAATTTGAACATTATATTTTGTGTTATCAGCGAAATTTTTTGTTTTGTTCACAACTTCCTGACTTGCCTTTGCAATGTTTTGACCTAAATCATCTAAGAAACCCATTTGCAATTCCTCCTTTGTAAAACAATAATATAAATTTTGTTTGTTATTCAAAGCAACTACCACCGATAAACTCTCTAATAATAGAGTTAGGTGGTATAAATTTATCATTTAAGCATAAGAAATTATTCATAAATTTAATAATTTTTTTAGCTTCAATGTACTCTGGCTGTTCCTTGTCAATCTTGAATAATAATGGTTCAACATAAGGTTTTAAAACTGCCAGTTCATATACAAGAGCCGAGTTAAACATAACGTCAGCTTCTTCCTGATATGGGAATATATATTTTCTTTCACCTCTGAGGACAGATGGCCACATATCAATTGTACTGGCAGCACTAAATCCTCTAAATTGGCTGTCACGGACCATTCTTCGTATAAGTCTGGTATCAGTTGTTGGTATTCTGTTGTGAGGGTTTATGTTAATCTGAGCAAGGGCGCTTATATAAATTTTAAACTTAATATCTGCCGGAACAGACTTAGTAAGTTTTTCATTAAGTCCGTGAATACCCTCAATAACAAGAATATCGTTGTCACTCTGAAATTTAATAAAATTACCTTTATATTCTCTCATTCCGGTATAAAAATTATACTCCGGCACTTGAATAGTTTCGCCTTTAAGAAGTAAATTAATATCTTGATTAATTTGTTCAACGTCAATAGATTCAAGGCATTCATAATCAGGTTTACCAAATTCATCAATAGGCGTTTTATCTCTGTTAAGGTAGTAGTTATCAAGTGAAATCAAGTTAGGTCTAATTCCGTTTACTTTAAGTTGTATACAAAGTCTTTTTGCGAAAGTTGTTTTTCCGGAAGAAGACGGACCGGCGATAAGAACGACTCTTTTTTTGCCATTTTTAATCATATCAGAGATTTGAGCGAGTTTCTTTTCGTGAAAAGCCTCTGATAGACAAATAATCTCCCCTATGTTGCCGTCACAAATTGCATTATTCAAAAATTTAGCAGATTCAACATTGAGGACTTTAGCCCAGTTCGAGCTTTCCTCAAATATGTTCATAAGTTTTTCTAAATGAACAACTTCATTTAATTCATTAGGTTTAGTTCTCGAAGGGAACCTAACGATAAAAGCATTGTCCTTTTCGTAAACAAGAGCAAAATTTTTAAGATAACCGGTAGATATAACCATAGCACCGTACATATAATCATAGAAATCATCAAGTTTATGCATAGTGATATTTGTAGAACGTGTATATTTAAGTTCTTCAACCATATCGGTATCAGTATAACTCTTGTATAGGTTTATCCCGTCAGAAACAGGGATAGAAACTCTTTCAATAGGCAAATTCTTTTCAGCAATATCTTTCATATAATCTTCAACATTTTTGATTACATTTTCGTCAATATCTGTACCGTCAACAGTACAATAATAATTTTTGTTTATAGAGTGTTTAACATTTACCTTAACACTCTGCCCAAGCACTTTTTTAAAGGCATAAATCATCATAAAGACAATGCCCCTTTGATAAGCAGAATATCCGTTAGAGGTAGTAACGTCAAAAAATTCAACATTGCAATCTTTACTCACATTGCTGTTAAGCCCAACTATTTCATTATCAATTGTAGCGATTAAAGGTACAAACTCGAATTTATCTTTATATTTTTCGTAAATTTGAAGTAGAGAAGTATTTTCGTCAACTTCAATATTTTCGTGTATATTTAGAAGTCTAATGTTAATCACAATAAATCACCTCTATATAATATTTAATGTCTGAGCATTAACCTCAGAATCCAAACATTTAAAATCAAAATTATTTTGTTTAGAACAATTGTCAAGGTATTCACATAAAACAGGAACAATAAGCACTTCACTTTCATAGTGAGTTATATCAACGACACAAAGGTCAATATTGTTTGCATATTGTGCCTCGTGGTATCTCAAATCACCGGTAATATATGCGTCACAGCCAAGTTCCTTAGCTTTTGCCATATATTCAGAGCCACTTCCCTGCCCTGTACATAAACCAATTTTTTTAATAACCTTTTCTGTATCACCGGTAATAGTAACATTTTTCATACCAAGTTTATTTTTTAAATCTCTGGCGAAATCAATAAATTTAATAGGTTTATCAAGTTCGCCGACTCTCCCAAGACCGTTATTTTCGCCCGTAACAATAAGAAAATCCCTATTAGAAATGCCAATAAGATTAGCTAAAACATCATTAGTACCATTTTTAGCAATATCAAGGTTAGTATGAGCTGAATACACAGCGATACCGTTCTTGATAAGTTTGATACTTCTTCTTCCGACAGCACTTTCAGAATTTATTTTTTTAATACTACCAAAAATAAAAGGGTGATGAGTAATAATCATATCAGCATTTTTTGTAATAGCCTCGTCTATAACCTCATCATTAATATCAAGAGCAATAAGAATTGTTTTAACTTCTGCCTCAAGGTCACCAACCATAAGACCGACATTGTCCCAATCCTCAGCAAGATTAGTAGGTGCCAATTTTTCCATAAATCCAATAATATCTTTACATTTAGCCATAAAAAAGAACTCCTATAAGTCAACTCCAAAAATCACGTTTATTTCAGTATACATATAAAATCAAAAATATATGTCATAAAATTCAAAATCAAAATATATAGGCAATAAAAAAATACTTTAATCACCCTAACAAATAACCTAATTTGCAATTAAGTCCCACAACCAATAGGTCTGGGACTTAAATCACAAATTAAAAAAGTACTTTTTCGTAACAGGCCCTTTTTTCTTTAAGTTCAGCTAGCCTATCTAAAAACTGTTGTTCATTTTTTCCGTCATTAGCTTTTTCTTGCATTTCAGATATAACTCTTTTAATTTTGTTATATTCAAACTCAACTTGCCTGTTTAAAATTTCATCTTTGTTTTGCAATAAAATTTTTCCGAAAAAATAATCTTCATCTGAATAAGGCAAATCCTGACCTTTTTCAGAAACAATAACGTTATAATACTTTCCGTCTTCAAAGAGCATTTTTTCGTCAATAATTTTAAAACCAAGTTTGTGAACAGTTCTTCTAACCTTATCAATATCCCTTTGTGGCTGAAGAATAAGTCTGTCAGCAAGTCTAACAACATCTTTAGAATTATTTAAAATATCAATAGTCAGCATACCACCCATACCAGCAATAATAATTTGGTCAGGGGTTTCATCTTGTTTTATAACTTTAAGACCGTCACCGACTCTTGTTTCAATAAAATCTGTATAGTTATGTAATCTAATATTTTTGTCAGCTTTTTCAATAGAACCCTTGCTTATATCACAGGCTATAGCTCTTTTAGCTATTTTATTTTCAACAAGAAAAATAGGTATATAAGCGTGGTCAGTTCCAACATCAACGAGCAAATCGCAATTTTTAGCACAGCCGACAACCATTTTAAGTCTATCAGATATAAGCAAATTTCTCACTCCAAAAATAATATTTAAAATCAACTCAAACAAAAGGTATTGCCTAAACCTTAATTATACCTTTTAGAAGCACCAACAAATAGTTTTAGGCAATTCCCAAAGTTTTTATATAAATATTATTCAAGATAATCTTTTAATTTTTTGCTTCTGCTAGGGTGTCTTAATTTTCTAAGAGCTTTTGCCTCAATCTGACGGATTCTTTCTCTAGTTACTTTAAATTCCTTACCAACTTCTTCAAGAGTTCTTGCTCTACCGTCATCAAGACCAAATCTAAGACGAAGTACTTTTTCTTCTCTTTCAGTCAAAGTATCAAGAACGTTGATAAGTTGTTCTTTAAGAAGTGTATAAGCTGCTGCATCAGCAGGAGCTGGAATATCTTCATCAGGGATAAAGTCGCCAAGGTGACTGTCTTCTTCTTCACCGATAGGTGTTTCAAGTGAAACAGGTTCTTGAGCAATTTTTCTAATTTCTCTAACTTTGTCAACAGGCATTTGCATTTCTTTTGCAAGTTCTTCATCAGATGGCTCACGACCAAGTTCTTGTAAAAGTTGTCTGGATACTCTTATAAGTTTGTTGATAGTTTCAACCATATGAACAGGTATTCTAATTGTACGAGCCTGGTCAGCAATAGCTCTTGTGATAGCCTGTCTAATCCACCAAGTAGCATAAGTACTGAACTTGTAACCTTTTCTGTAATCAAATTTTTCGACAGCCTTAATAAGCCCAAGATTACCTTCTTGAATAAGGTCAAGGAAAAGCATACCACGACCAACATATCTTTTGGCAATACTTACAACAAGACGAAGATTAGCTTCAGCAAGACGTTTTTTAGCATATTCGTCGCCCTCTTCCATACGTTTTGCAAGTTCAGTTTCTTCTTCTGCACTAAGAAGAGGAACTTTACCGATTTCTTTAAGATACATACGAACGTGGTCATCAATGTTTATGCTACCGTCGCTGATTGATAAATCAAGGTCTTTGTCAGAATCGTCTTCAAGTTCAACAACGCCCATAACGTCAATGCCTTGACTTTCGAGATATTCGTAAATTTTGTCAATCTGTTCAGAATCAAGTTCGATGTCAGAAAGGAAATCCATAATTTCCTTATATTCAAGAACACCTTTCTTTTTTTTACCAAGAGCTAAAAGTTCTTTTAAACGAATAGCAAATACATTTTCATCGATGGATTTCAAAACAATCCTTCCTTTCTTTTGTGTTTATTTTAACCGTCTGAAAGCTTAATATTCAGATTTTCAGCCTTTTTCTTCTCCTCAATAAATTTTTGAAGTATTTCGACATCTTGAGCTTTAGGTAATAATACATTATTAAGATAGTAAAGCTTTATAGCCTTAACTTCATCATTTATTGCTTTTTCCATATCTTTAGAATTTTCAAATTCTTTTTGTAAAATAAAAATTTTAGAAACTATTTGTTGTTCTTCAAGTGACTCAAAATAGTTTACTATCTCAGCAGAATATATTGTTTGCCCCCTTTTATAAAAATCATCAATAATTTTCACGAGCTTAACGTACACAGGCTCAATAAATTCTTCTGGAGATAAGACCTCTCTAATTTTTTTGTAAGCGCCAAAATTAAGAGTCATAATTTTAATAACATTCTGTTTACCGTCATCAATGCCTTGAACACTTGTCTGGTGTTTTGGTTTATTATATTTTTTTGAAGACGTATTTACGACAATATTTTGAGAAATTTTTGAAATTTGCTCAACGATAGCATCTCTAGCTATCCCTGTAAGATTAACAGTTTCATTAATATAAGCATCTCTTTCAATAGAGTTGTCTAAGCTAGCAAGTATAGAAGCAACTTTGTTAGTAAACATAATTTTTTCTTCTACAGATTGAAGATTATATTTTTTTCTTTCACACTCAATTTCAAAGAGAATATAGCTTTTTGCCTCTGTAAGTAGATTAGCGAACGCAGTAACACCAAATTTTTTAATATATTCATCAGGGTCTTTAGCGTCTTTAACTTGAAGTACCTTAACTCTGATACCGTTATTTTGTAAAACAGGGCCAGCCCTCAAAGCAGCCTTAGTTCCAGCCTCATCACTGTCAAAAAGTAAAATCGCACTATTAGCATATTTTTTCAAAGCTCTTGCGTGGTCATCATTAAAAGCCGTTCCGAGAGCAGCAACAACATTATGAAAACCAGCCTGAAAAATACTTATAACGTCCATATATCCCTCAACGAGGATAAATTCCTTAGTTTCAGACTTTCTGGCAAAATTAATACTATATAGATTTTGGCTTTTTTTGAATATAGGTGTATCTGGTGAATTAAGATATTTAGGTTCTCCCTCACCTATTATTCTACCACCAAAAGCAATTATTCTACCTTGAACATCAATTATCGGAAACATCAATCTGTTAAAAAACTTGTCATAGTATCCACCTTTTTTATCAGGGAAAACAAGACCACTTTTAACAAGAATATCAGGGTCATAACCTTCTTTCAATAAATAAGATGAAAGATTACCTCTGCCACTGGGTGCATACCCTAACCCATATTTATTTCTTGCCTTAGTAGAAATCATTCTGTTATCAAGATATTTAACAGCTTTCTCACCTTCTGGGCTGTTCAAAGTATCATAATAAAACCTTGCTGTTTTTTTGTGTATCTCATACATAGTATTTTTAATTTCATTATTTTTAATAGCATCACCGGAAAAATTATTTTCAGGTAAAGTATAATGAATCCTGTCAGCCAAAAACTTTACAGAATCAACGAAATCAAAATTTTCCATTTGCATAATAAAACTGTAAACATTTCCGCTTGCGTGGCAACCAAAACAATGATAAAGCTGTTCATCTGGACTTACAGAAAAAGATGGCGTTTTTTCTCTGTGAAAAGGGCAAAGACCAAAGTATTTACTTCCTTTTTGTTTAAGTGAAACATAGGAACCTATGACCTCAACAATATCATTTCCATTTCTTACATCTTCGATAATGTTTTCTGAATAATACATAAAAATTCAGCTCCAAAAAATTTATAAACCAAAACCAATTTTCGTTATGTTAGTAATATTCGACATAAAATCAATATTTCCTTTTATTTTTGTAAAAAAAATAATTATACCCCGACTAGGAACAAACCCAATCGAGGTATAATTATAACTTGGACTATAATAAATTTTAACTACAAATGGTATTATACCATAGTTTTTATATCTTGTCAACCTTTTTAAGAATTTTTATACAAATTCTTAATGTTTGTGGTGAATAGTAGTTGTAGTATCCTCAACAAAATGACCTACGCCATAGCAAATAAGGAAACCAGGGATAACACAAACAAAAACTTTAAAGATAGGTAAAACGATATATTCACCGATAGAAGAGAATGCTTCCCAAGAAGGCATTTGACCGATTAAGTTAGCATCAGCAAAACTTCCACCGTTAGAACCAGAATAATAGAAAACAATTAAAATACCAATTAACATCCAAGCAGAACCAATAAATTTTAAAAATTTAGCCATATTCAATAACTGCCATTAAACAAGAAATTAATAGCTTTTCCTTTCCTAGATTTTAATATAAGTTTTAATAAGTAAGAAAATTATTTGTTTGAAATTTTAAGGGATTTTCTTCTTTTAATTTCGTGGATATTTTCCCAAAGTTTAGCAGTACAGTGAAGTAAAATGAAAGGAACAACAGTACAGCCTAAAACAGTAATAGCTGACATAAATGCACCAAATCCACCACCTGGAGTAGCTAAAATATTAAGGAAACTTAATATACCAGCAACAAACCACAAAGAACCCCAAATTTTTAAAGCACTTTCCATAATCGAACACTCCTTTATATTAATATTTGATTTTAAAGTATAATTTGTCTATTCGCTATAAACAAACTTTTTCATAAAACCCAATTTCACTTAACCATTTTACCATTTTTTCATTCTTTTGTCAAACACTTTTTATAAGTAAGCAAATATATCTAGTGCAATTTAGACAAAAGTTAAATATGTAAAACATCATTTTTTGTTCTTTTTGTTTTTTCTAACAGAATATCCAAATTTACCAAGATATTTACCAAGACCGTAATACTCACCGTGAGAGTAGCAAAGAGGCTTGCTTTTCTCAAAGTTAAAACGACCAGAACCGTCCATATATTTTTCATCAGCCAAAACAGCAACAACTTCTGCGATAAACATATCGTGAGAGCCAAGCTTAACAATATCTTTAACTTTGCATTCGATATTTATAGGGCTTTCAGAAATAACAGGACATTTAACAACACTTGCCCTTTCAGGAGTAAGATTTAATTTTTTAAACTTGTCAACGTCCCTACCAGAACGAACCCCACAGAAATCAGTTGCAAAAGCAAGTTCTTCGGTAGTAAGATTAATAACAAATTCGCCAGATTTTTTTATAATATCGTAAGAATATCTTTCAGGTCTAACTGATATGTAAGTCATTGCAGGATTTGTATTTATAGTACCAGTCCAAGCAATAGTCAAAATATTTTTTTCGCCGTCAAAATCTCCACACGAAACCATTACAGCAGGCACAGGATAAACCATAGTGCCAGCTTTCCATATCTGCTTGCTCATAGAAACCCCTTTTC
This sequence comes from uncultured Eubacteriales bacterium, assembly GCA_902496345.1. Taxonomy (GTDB): domain Bacteria; phylum Bacillota; class Clostridia; order Lachnospirales; family CAG-274; genus MGBC114079. The sequence goes on along the minus strand of CABVAP010000010.1, from coordinate 1,390 downwards.
CAGCTTAAAAGCAATAAAATAAATTTTAGTAATATTTTTTATTTTTCTGCAGCTTTTTCTTTGTATAAAATTTCGATATAAGCAAGAATTAAAGGAGCAACACCTTTAGCTTCATTTTGAACAATAGGCTCAGAAATATAATATTCATAAGTACCGTCACGTCTGCCTGTACCTCCAAGACCAGCAACAAGACAAATACCATCGAGCTGAAGCTCACCGTCTTTTTCAGAAAGATATTTTTTACAAATACCATTAAATGCTTTTTCGCCATATTTGAAGTAGCTTTCATCAAGAATGCCCATTCTCACGCTTTTCATAATAGCATAAGCAAGTATAGCACTACCACTTGTTTCAAGGTAGTTACCTTCTAAATCACCTTTATCAACAACTTGATACCACATACCACTTTCATCTTGAAATTTGATAATAGAATCAATAAGGTCTTTGTAAATTTCAGCAAGCTTTTGTTTTTGTTCTTCCATAGAGTCAGGCATAACATCAATAGTATCAGTTAAAGCCATAGAATACCAGCCTAAAGCTCTAAGCCAGAAATTTTTAGATAAACCAGTTTCTTTGTCAGCCCAGAACATTTCTCTTGACTCATCGTAACCGTGATAGTAAAGACCTGTTTTTTCATCACGCATAGTTTTATAAACATTTATAAATTGGTTGTAGCTGTCCATACAGTTTTTGCAATTGTTGTATTCAACTTCATATTGCATATAGAAAGGCTGACCCATATAAAGACCATCAAGCCAAACCTGATTAGGATAAATCTTTTTGTGCCAAAAGTTGCCAGCTTTAATACGAGGTTGATTTTTAACTTGACTGTAAACTGTATCAATAGCTTTTCTGTATTTTTCTTTTCCAGTAAGTTTGTATAAATCAAATAAAGTTTTTCCGGCATTTACATTATCAATGTTGTAATCTTCAGGGTTGTAAGAATCAATAGAACCGTCATCACGAACAAAATAGTCGATAAATTTATCAGCAAAATCAAGGTATCTTTCATCTTTTCTAATGTGGTAAAGTTCAAGAATAGCTTTAATCATACAGCCATCGATATAGTTCCATTTAGAAGGTTTTCCACTTCTTATTTTTTCAATATTCCAAATAGGGGCTTGAGGTGTACTTTTCTCAAGAAGTTCATCAATATATCTATCCAAAATCTTCATCATTATAGGCAAGTTCTCCTTTGCAATTATTTTTCATCATATCTGAAAAAGTTTATTTAAACATACTTCTTTCATATTATACCATATTTTTTTATTTTTTTCAACAGTTAAATAAAAAATATTTACCCAACAAATTAGAAGTTGTAGGGGTGAAAGACCGTGGGGCTTTGCCCCATAAGCACTAACTTATAAATAATAACTGATTTTTAGCACAT
>CABVAP010000009.1 GCA_902496345.1 uncultured Eubacteriales bacterium | reverse complement strand
CTATTTTATTGCATTGATTAATGTTACAGTTTTATTACCAAATTAGATTGACGTGATTCAAATTAAAATTTTGCTTGACAGAAAAAATTTTAGTGATATAATTATTATAAAGCATTGACGAGGACAAGTAGGTTATTTGCTGTCTTACAGAGAGAAACGGGGCTTTTTAGTCTTCTGTGACCGTTTTATGTATGGCTTATGATTGAAACCACCTTTGAGCGACTCTAATAAAGTACGTATTATCTGCGTTAAGGATTTTTTGAGAGCTATTTTATAGCTGAATTTGGGTGGAACCACGATTATGTCGTCCCTTTTTTCTTTATGAGAAAAAGGGACTTTTTTATTGCTTTATACTTTGAAAAAATTTATTTTATTTTTTAGGAGGACATATTTTTATGATTAATGTAACATTAAAAGACGGAACTGCTAAACAATATGAAAAAGGCGTTACTGTTCTTGATATTGCTAAAGACATCAGCGAGGGTCTTGCAAGAAATACTTGTGCTGGTCTTTTAAACGGTGATGTTGTTGATATAAGAACTGAAATTAATGAAGACTGTGAACTTAGTATCCTTACTTTTGACAGCCCAGAGGGAAAAAGAGCTTTCCGTCACACAGCTTCTCATATCCTTGCTCAAGCTGTTAAACGTCTTTTCCCACAGACTAAACTTGCTATCGGACCTGCAACAGATGAAGGATTTTACTATGACTTTGATAGAGAACCTTTTACTCTTGACGAACTTGACGCAATCGAAAAAGAAATGAAAAAAATCGTTAAGGAAAATATTAAACTTGAAAGATTTGAACTTCCTAGAGCTGAAGCTATTAAATTTATGGAAGAAAAAGACGAACCTTACAAAGTTGAACTTATAAACGACCTTCCTGAAGATGCTGTTATTTCTTTCTACAAACAAGGCGATTTTACAGACCTTTGTGCTGGTCCTCACCTCACTTCTACTAAACTTGTTAAAGCTTTTAAACTTACTTCTGTTGCCGGTGCTTACTGGAGAGGTAACGAAAAAAACAAAATGCTCACAAGAATTTACGGTACTGCTTTTACTAAAAATGCTGACCTTGAAGAATATCTTGCTAAAATTGAAGAAGCTAAAAAACGTGACCACAGAAAACTTGGTAAAGAACTTGGTTTATTTACTTTTATGGAAGAGGGCCCTGGTTTTCCTTTCTTCTTACCTAAAGGTATGGTTCTTAAAAATACTCTTATTGATTTCTGGAGAGAAATTCACCAAAGAGAAGGTTATGTTGAAATCTCTACTCCTATGATGCTTAACAGAAAACTTTGGGAAACTTCTGGTCACTGGGGTCACTACAAAAACAATATGTATACTACAGTTATTGATGATGAAGATTTTGCTATCAAACCTATGAACTGCCCTGGTGGACTTCTTGTTTATAAATCAACTCAACACTCTTACAGAGATTTACCTATCAGAATGGGCGAACTTGGTCTTGTTCACCGTCACGAAAAATCTGGTCAATTACACGGTCTTATGCGTGTTAGATGTTTTACTCAGGACGATGCTCATATCTTTATGACTCCTGACCAGATTAAAGATGAAATTAAAGGCGTTGTTAGAATAATTGATGAAGTTTACAGCCTTTTCGGATTTAAATATCACGTTGAACTTTCTACAAGACCTGAAGACAGTATGGGTAGCGATGAAGATTGGGAAGTTGCAACAGAAGGTCTTAGAGCTGCACTTGATGACCTTGGTATGGACTATGTTGTTAATGAGGGTGACGGTGCTTTCTATGGCCCTAAAATTGACTTCCACCTTGAAGACTGCCTTGGAAGAACTTGGCAATGTGGTACAATTCAGCTTGACTTCCAATTACCACTCCGTTTTGAGGCTGAATATGTTGGAGCTGACAACGAAAAACACAGACCTATTATGATTCACCGTGTTGTATTTGGTTCAATCGAAAGATTTATCGGTATCATTACTGAACATTTTGCAGGTAGTTTCCCAACTTGGCTTGCTCCTGTTCAAGCTACTGTTTTACCTATTTCTGAAAAATTCCACGGTTATGCTGAAAAAGTTGTTAAAACTTTACAAGACAACGGAATTAGAGTTCAGGCTGACTACAGAGCTGAAAAAATTGGTTACAAAATCAGAGAAGCTAGACTTCAAAGAATCCCTTACCTTCTTGTTGTTGGAGAAAAAGAAGCTGAAAATGGCGAACTTGCTATCAAGAGCAGAGGAGAGGACCTTGGAACTAAAAAAGTTGATGAGTTCTTAAAAGAAATCAAAGAAGAAATTGACAACAAAGTAAGAAAATAATACAGTAAGAAAATAATGCACAAAAAAACCTTTGGAATTTATTCCAAAGGTTTTTTTACAGTAAAAGACCGTGGGGCATCGCCACAACACCCAACAAACTAGGTCAGCATTTTCATTTTATGATATTAATAGAACTTATCAAAAATTTTATTTTAGCAACTTTTAGTCGATAACACGAAAGGAAACGAAGTTTCCGACAAAAATTTTCGTCCACCTTTTTTAAAAGGTGGTGGGTGTGGGCAAAAGCCCACGGTTTTTGTTTTTTATTTTTTATTTTTATACACGTTCAGCCATATAGTAAAGGAGTTCTTCTGTAGCGTCCCAACCAAGGCAAGGGTCAGTTATTGATTTACCATAAATCTGTTCGTCAATTTTCTGATTTCCTTCTTCAATGTAGCTTTCAATCATAAAGCCTTTGATTATGTTTTTCAAAGTTGGGTTGTATTTTCTGTTGTGAAGTACTTCTTTTACAATTCTTGGTTGTTCATAAAATCTTTTCTTTGAATTAGAGTGGTTTGTATCTATAATGATAGCTGGGTTTTGGTAGCCTTTATCTAAATACATCTCTGTTGCTCTTGTTAAATCTTCATAGTGGTAATTTGGAATATTATCACCGTGTTTGTTTACAGAACCTCTCATAATTGCGTGTGCAAGAGGATTTCCACTTGTTTTCACTTCATAACCACTATATACAAAATCGTGAGATGATTGTGCTGCACGAATTGAGTTAAACATTACGTTTAAGTCACCACTTGTTGGGTTTTTCATTCCAACAGGAGCATCAATTCCACTTGCTGTTAATCTGTGCTGTTGGTTTTCAACACTTCTTGCACCGATTGCAATATAGCTTAAAAGGTCAGCAACAAATGGTAAATTTGATGGATAAAGCATTTCGTCTGCTGCTGTTAAATGTGATTCAGACATTGCACGAATGTTAAGTTTTCTTATTGCGTGGATACCCTCACACATATTTGGTGCTTTCTCTGGGTTCGGCTGGTGCATAATTCCTTTATAGCCTTCGCCTGTTGTTCTAGGTTTTCCTGTATATATTCTAGGAATAATGAAAAGTGAATCTTTAACTTTTTCATTTACTTTAGCAAGTCTTGAAATATAATCGCAAACAGAATCTTCATTATCAGCAGAACAAGGTCCAACGATTACGATAAACTTGTTACTTTTTCCTGTTAAAATATCTTTGATTTCGGCATCTCTTTCAGCTTTGATTTTTTTCAAATGCTCTGGAAGTGGATTTTCTGCAATTATTTCTTCCGGAGATGGCATTTTTCTTATGTTTGTGAAACTCATAAAAACACTCCTTCTACAAAATTAAAACTAAAAATCAATTTGATTTTTATTATTTTTAAAGAAATACAAATTAATATTTCTGCATTCGTATATATACAAACAGGCAACAGGTTTTTGATTTTATATAAAGTGCATAATCACTATATAAACACTTTAAGTAAAATCTACCTAAGAAATCAACGATTTTAAAAGATAAGAGAAGTAATAATCGTATTTTTATTAAAACTTTCCTATTTTTGATAAAAATAAATCAATGTTTCCTATATAAATTAATTAGTATTTCTTTTAATAATAACTTTTATTTCATAATAAGTCAAGTTTTACGACAAGAATTTTATTGAATTTTAGCATTTTTAGTAAAAATGACGGACATACTAGACTACATTACAGAAAATGTTGTTAAATTAAAAACTATAATTGAATATCTATTAATTATTTGATATAATTAAGTACACAAACAATTATCTTTCAAGGAGGACTTTTAAATGAAAAAGGGAAATGTTATCGTTGGGCAATCTGGTGGCCCTACTTCTGTTATCAACTCAAGTTTGGCAGGGGTCTTCAAATGTGCAAAAGATGGGGGTTCTGAAAAAATTTATGGTATGATAAATGGTATTCAGGGCTTACTTGAAAACAGATATGTTGACCTTAAAGAAAAAATCAAAGATGGGCTTGACATTGAACTCCTTAAACGTACACCATCTTCTTTCCTTGGTTCTTGTAGATTTAAACTTCCTGATGTTTCTGAAAATGAACAGATTTATAAAGATATATTTGCTATTCTTGATAAACTTGAAGTTAAATATTTCTTCTACATCGGTGGAAACGACTCTATGGATACTACTAAAAAACTTTCTGAATATGCAAAGGCTATTAACAGCGATATAAGATTTATGGGCGTTCCTAAAACTATCGACAATGACCTCGCTGTTACTGACCACACACCTGGTTATGGTAGTGCTGCAAAATACATAGGTAGTACACTTAAAGAAATTATTAGAGATGGTCTTGTTTACAACTATCCTAGTGTTACAGTTGTTGAAATTATGGGTAGAAACGCTGGCTGGCTTACTGCTGCTGCTTCTCTCGCTAAAGGTGACGACTGTGAAGGGGTTAATATGATTTGTCTTCCTGAAGTTGAATTTGATTTTGACAAGTTTTTAGCTAAAGTTGAAAGTAACAAAAATATTTCTCAAGTTATTGCTATCTCTGAAGGTATCAAAACTAAAGACGGTAAATATGTTTGCGAAGCTGCTAAATCAAATGTTGGGGTTGACTCTTTCGGTCATAAATCACTTAGTGGAACTAGCCAATATCTTACTGAACTTATAAAAGAAAAAATTGGCTGTAAAACTAGGTCAATCGAATTTAGTACATTACAAAGATGTGCTTCTCACATAGCTTCTAGAACTGACGTTGAAGAAGCTTTTATCGCTGGTAGTAAAGCTGTTGAAGCTGCTTTCGCTGGTGAAACTGGTAAAGTTATTATTTTCGAAAGAATTTCTACAGCTCCTTACCAAATGATTACTCACGTTTGCGACGTTGATAAAATTGCAAACGTTGAAAAAACTGTTCCTTTGGAATGGATTTGTAACGATGGTACTTACGTTACTTCTGAAGCTACTGACTACATTAGACCTCTTATTCAAGGCGAAATGACTCAGATTATGGTGAACGGTTTACCTAAACACATTATACTTTAACTGAATAGTAAGTCCCTCGCCTTTTAGGTGGTGGGACTCACTATTGATTCAGAGAGTTAGGCTCTTTGAATCAAAGGCTTTGTAATAAGCCATCGGTTACAAGTTTTTGACTTAAACAAAACTGCAGGCAAGGCAGATTAATCCGATGTCAAATTTATTTTGATAACACCAGATTCATTAATCTGTCTTGTCTTAGTAAAAGGATATTTACACTTGATTTTTAGTAAGTTTTTATATTTGATTTATAACTTGCTTTTCGGTTAAATATATTTTTCTGTTTTGGTTAAAGATAAATATATTTGAAAGGGTGTATAAAGTTTTATGAGAAATATATTTAGGAAAGTTTTTAGGTTTTGCTTTGATTTTGCCAAAAGATTTGGAGATAATGAACTTATATATTTTGCAAATGCTCTTACTTATAAATTGTTATTAGCTGCTTTTCCTCTTATCATATTTCTTATCACTCTTTTGGGATTTTTTAACCTTGACATTAGTTCATCATTTAAAAATATCGTTATTTCAATGCCAGAGGAAATTAAAAAAATATTTATTGTTGTTATCAATGAGGTTATTTTTACCAAAAATATTAGTATTTTATCTATCAGTCTTTTGATTAGTATATTTAGTGCCTCGTCTGGGTTTAACTACCTTATAAAAGGTCTAAACAAGGCTTTTGGTGTTGAAGATATGCACTTTATAAAAGCAAGAATTATTAGCATTTTCCTTGTTTTTATTTTTACTATCCTTATAATTGCATCACTTATTTTATTTATCTTTTGTGATGCAATCGAAAGTATGCTTTTTGAATATATTGGCTCGTCTGAATTATTAAGTCAAATTTTTGGTATGACGGGTTATATTATAAATGCTGGAGTTTTATTTGTCATATTGCTTATTATTTTTAAAATATGCTTATTTAGAAAAATTAGATTTATACAGCTTGTTCCAGGAACTTTGATTGTTGTCTTTGGCTGGCTTTTGATGAGTAAATTTTTTAACATATATGTCAATAATTTTTCTAAAGTTTCTGTTGTATATGGTGGTCTTGGTAGTGTATTTATTTTGCTTGTTTGGCTTAATATTATTTCTGTCCTTATACTTGCCGGTAACCAGATTAACGCTATGATAATTGAACGAATTGATTTACACAAAAATAGAAAGTAATCTGTATCTCTTGGGGGTGGGTTTTCTATGAGGTATTATAATAGATTGAAAGTTTATATTAGATTTGCTTTGGTTTTTGCAATTATATATGCTATGCTCATTGGGGTTGATGCACTTATTGAAAGAAATGTATACGATTTGCTTTTAAGTAGCATTGCAATTTTTGCTGTCATTATTCCTTTGTACTATTCGGCTTATTTACTTGAAAAACAACATGTTTCGATTGATGATAGTTTGAAAGATTTTTTTGCTTACATCAACAACACAATTAAAGCAAAAGATTTCTCTGATGACGGTTTTGAGGATAAATTTTCAAAGGACAAAAGTTTAAGTAAAATTTATGAATATATCAAGGAAAATAAAAAAGTTTTGTTTGATATGAGAAAAAAAGATGAGTTACTTAATGAAATACTTATATCTACGGCACTTAACCACGAAATTGAAAAATTTTTAGATGATGTTATGCCTAAAATAATGGATATAACACAAAGTCAATTTATTGTGTTTTATGCTGTAAACAAGGCAACAAACAAACTTGAAGTTAAAGCTAGCGTTGGTTTTGGCAAAAATATATACAGCCAGTTCGATATAAGTATGGGTGAAGGGTTCGTTGGACAGGCTGCTGCTAGCAACAAAATCGTTGTTGTACGTGAGCTTGATGACGATTCTGTTTATGTAACCAAAACTTTTTTAGGTGATATTATGCCTAAAAATATCGCTGCTTTCCCTGTTAATAATATTGATGATGAAAATGATATTCTTGGTGTTTTTGCAATTGGTTCTATTTACGAATATACTGATAGCCAACTTGCAACACTTGAAGAAGTTAGAAAATATACTGCTTATGCTGTTATAAATGGCGTTTTTTACAACAAAAATCTTCGTCTTACTAATGAACTTAAATTCCAAAATCAACTTATTCAAAATCTTAATGAAGATTTGGAGCTAAAAATTAAAGAAAGAACGGAGATTTTTGATAACATTATAAACAGCATTAAAGATTACGCTGTTATTTATGTTGATAAAATGGGTGTTGTTGTTATGATTAACGACAGTGCCATAGAAAAGTTTAATTTAACGAAAGAGCGTGTTGTCGGTAAAAGTATTTTTAAGGTTACACAAATCGTACCTTATATTGACGACAAATCTCAAAACTATATTGATATTGCACTCAAAACAGGAAAGGCTAAGTTTATCCACAACTTTAGAAATAAAACGGGTGAGGACAAGCTTGTTGAAGTTGAAATGTTTGCTGTTAAAGATGAATTTAGCGAGGTTTCTGGTGTTACTATAATTATTAACGATATAAGGTATATACAAAAAAACGATAGCCCTGAAAGTGTCGATAAAAGAATTTTTGATGTTATGTTTGAGGAGAGTGCAAACTCTATTATCGTTGTTAGTCCTGACCTTACTATTGAAAAAATTAGTAAAAACGCTGAGTATTTAATTGGTATAGATAAAGTTAAAATTTCTGGTATGCTCATTTATGATATTTTTATGGAAAAAGACGACGTTTGCGAAATTATTCAAAATATATTTATGGGCGCTGATATTAAAAATTTGTCTGCTACTGCTATTAATACTAAAATTAAAATTAATATGCGTTTTAGGCTTATCGAGGGAACTTCTGAAAATCCTGCAAAACTTATGATATATTTATAGTAGAAAATTGATTAGGATATTGTTAAAGAACGTGGGGGAAATGAACTGAACCCAAATTGTTAGATTTTTTGGTCTAACTTTTGGAGGTCAGTTCAAAAAGTCCACGGTCTTTTTGTTTCTTTTTATATTTCGTCAAATATGTAAGAATATTCTTTGAATAGACTTTTGTCTGGAATTTTTTCTTGCTTTGTTAGTTCGTCAATTATTGCTTTTAAAATGTATTCCATTTTTATTTTTGTTTTTTTGTTCGCTGACATATATGCTGACTTTAAGGCTATGTTTTTTATTACTCCACCGGAAAGCTTGAACTGTTTCGCTAAAAATTCAAAATCAATATTTTTATCAAGTGGTGCTTTCTCTGGATAGATGTTTTTCCATATCGCAAATCTCTCCTCATAATTGGGTAATGGAAAGTGAATTATAAATTTTATTCGCCTTATAAAAGCGTCATCTATATTTTCTAAATAGTTTGTTGCAAGCACAAGTATACCTTTATATGATTCGATTTTTTGAAGTAAAAAAGATGTTTGCATATTCGCATATTTGTCGTGTGATGATTTCACCTCGGAACGTTTTCCAAAAATTGCGTCCATTTCGTCTATAAATAAAATTACATTGTTTTTTTCAGCTGTGTTTAATATTTTGTTTAAGTTTTCCTCTGTTTCACCGATATATTTTGAAACGGTTTTAGATATATCAAGTCTGTACAACGACATATTTAATTCATTCGCTATTACTTGAGCCCCCATTGTTTTACCTGTTCCCGGTAGACCTTTAAACAATATGCTCAGATTATTCCCGTACGGTAGTTTTTCCTTGAAATTCCATTTGTCAAGAACTATATGCTTTAACTTTATATAATTGCAAGAGTGTAAAAGCTCCTTTTTTTCCTCATCAGGTAAAATTAAATCGTCAAAAGTATACGATGAATTTATTTTTGTTAGGCCTAATTTTTCTAATTCATTATTACTTAACGAATAACAGCTGTTATAAATATCGTCTTCTGTTATTTTTCTTTTTGAACATTCTGCTATGTATGACGATTTTTTTAGAATTTTATTTATATCTCCTATATTGAAATTGAATTTATTTGAAAAGTTATTAAAATCTATTTTGTTTTCTAATTCATATTTTTTTGAAAATTCTTCCCAAATAAATTTTTGTGTTGAAATGGGGTTATATTTTTTTATGTCTAAATGTAAAAAGTCTAATTCTGACGGTACAAATTCAGTTTTATTAAACAAACTATCAGACAGTATGAATGCAGTTTTTAATTTAGCATTTATGAAATTAAAAAGTTTATTTAAAACTAGTATAATTCGGTTTTTCTCTTTGTCTTTTACGTTATACAAATTGTCTTTATAGATTAAAGCTATATATGAATTTGAAATTTTTGAAATCCTCAAAATATCATACAATATTTCTTCAAATTCACTGTCTTGTAAAGAGTACAACGTAATTATATTTACTAACAAAATATTTTTGTTGAGTTGTTTAGATATATTTCTTGCTAAAAAAAGTTTGCCTGTGTTATCATCGCCATATATGTTTAAAAGCTGGGGCGTATCTGTGTTTGAAATTGTTTCTGAAATTTTTATGTGATTAGCTGAATCCAAAATATCTACAGGCAAAGTAGAGGCTGACAGATATTTATATATTGTCGTTTTAGGTAAAACATATTCAAAATTTTTTTCATTAGACAACAAATAACTTGCTATCAGAGGTTGCAAAGTTAAAGTGTTGTCATATAACGTTTCTACTTTGTATTTTTTGAAAACAAAAAAAGTTTTTAAAAAATCTTCGGTGATATACTTTTTTATTTTAGTAAAATGTAGATTTTCTTCTGATGTGCTTTCTACAGCAACCATAACTGTAGGAATTGTATAGTTGTTATATATTTTTGAAATTACCGAACTATAGTTATCTTTTATCTGGTATGTAAGCCCTATCAAAATACATTCCAATTGAAAATTTGTTAGTGAAAAAATTTTTTTTAATCTAAGTATTGGAAAATATGATGTATCTTCACTTATTTGTAATTTTGAATTTATTATAAAATCTATTTTTTGAATTAATGTCGCTGGAATTGATTCGGTATCTAAGCAAGACTTTATTTTCAAATCTGTTGAATTTATTAAATCGGAAATGTAGTTTTCATAATTTTCGTATGGAGATTTGGAGTAGTTATTTTCGGTTATTTTTTTTATAAAAGTTTCCATATCATTTTTTAGCTATAGAGTTTGTCCGTTGCTAAAATCCTCCTCTCTAAATTTTTATATTTCATCATCTAATAAAAAGGCATATTCTTTGAAATCTGATTTTAAAAGGATTTTTCCTTGTTTGGTTAATTCGTATTTTAATGCCTTTAGTAGTGCATACATATTTATTTTTGACGAATTTGCTGCTGCAAGATATGCACCTGATATGGCTATATTTTTTATTAATGCCCCAGAAATTTCAAAGTCACTTAAATAATTATAATCTATATCATTTGAAAGAGGGGCATTTTTAGGAAAAATTTTTTTCCACATCATTTCACGATATTCCTTTGACGGAAACGGTATGTGAAAAATAAAATGTATTCGCCTTATAAAAGCGCTATCGATATTGTTTAGATAGTTTGTTGCCATTAAAACAACACCTTTATATTCGTCTATTTTTTGCAAAAGATACGCTGTTTCCATATTTGCATATTTATCATTTGCGTCTTCTGTTTCTGAACGTTTTCCAAAAAGAGAATCCATTTCATCAAAAAATAAAATCGCATTGCTCTTTTTGCCGGCATCAAAAATTTTTGAAAGATTTTTTTCTGTTTCGCCAACATACTTTGAAACTATAGACGACAAATCTATTCTATAAAGCTCCATATTAAGCTCATTTGCAATTATATGCGAAAGCATTGTTTTACCTGTTCCTGGAGGACCTGCAAATAGCATATTTAACCCTTGACCATACGGTATTTTTTTGTTAAAATCCCATTCATCACATACTATATTTTGTAGTGTTATATGCGTGCAAGCCTGTTTTATATCGGTTATTAATTTATTTGGTAAAACAACATCTTCCCACCTGAAAGATGGTTTTATTTTTTCGGCTAAATTTTCAAAAGAATGGGTTAGTTGATTATATATACAGCTATACATTGTATCAGATGTAATTTTTTTATCTGAAAGTTTTTTTGCCTCTTTACAAGCTGATATTATCTCCTTTGGTGTTAAATTGAATTTTGTGCAAAGTTCAGATATTGTGACGTCTTCAGCTAATAATTTTGGTTTTAAACTATTTTCAAACAATTCTTTTTTCATAGAAAAAGAAAAATCATCAAATACAATTTCCGTATTTGATATGTTTTCTAAAAATTTATCTTCGTTCTTTTCTGACTTACAAACAAAAACACGTATATCTTGTGACACAAGCTTATTATATAAGTCGATAAAAAATGTAAAATAATATTCATCGGATAAATTTTTTTTGTTTAAACAAACTATACAATCATACAAGTATGCTACATTGAATATTGTTTCAAAATTATCTGATATATTGTTGTATTCAAGTCTTAATAACATATCTGTGTCTACAAACAAAACATTTTTGTTTTTGAAATTTCCTAATGCTCTTATGTGATAGCTTTTTCCAATGCCCTCTGCTCCGTTTAAAACAATTACGTTATCAATAGGAGTGTTTTCGTAAAATTTTAGTATTTCATCAAGCATATAATATTGACTATTATCTTTTTTATTTTGTTCAAAAATATGTAGGTTTAAAAACTCCGGAAGGTAGGGGGGTTCATTACATATTGCCGAAAGAGATAAGTTGTTTAATTTTAGCTCTGTGTTTAGTGACAATGTTTCGTTTTTATTTTTAAAAAATATATTGAATGTGTTTTTTAGTTTACTTATGTTAGTTATGCTGTTTTCTTTTGGATTTGAATTTCTATATAAATCCGATAAAAGAGCTATTGTTGGAAAAAAAGAAAAGTTATTTGTCGATAATTTTTTTAATGTTTTGTATGTTTCTGGGTTTGATGTAGATGTTAATGCTAACATTATCGCTAAAACTTCAAATTTTGAAAGTTTATATCTAACTATTAGGCTTTGTAGGGGAATTTTAATGCCATTGTCTATGCTGTTTTTTGTTTTTAAGGCAAGTTCTAACTGGTGTTGCAATAATAAATTAAAATATTCTTTAGCGTCAATATCATTATTTTGATTTTCTAAATATTCAATTTGAAAAAATATATAATCATTTATTTTTTTTAGATATTCGTCTGTGTCATTAAAGTAGTTATTCAATAAAAATCGTACCTTTCCTTAAAAAATCAAAATTTAAGGAAATACGTTTTATATTTGTATTTCCTTGAATTTTTTATATGTTATTGTTTAAAAATTTCCTCTATATCTGATAGTGCATCGGACATCGTTATGCTACCCACTGCCAATTTGCAAATTATCTCGTGGACACCTCCAAGCAACAATGAAAATATGCTGAAAGTTTCTTCAAAACCACTAACTTTAACAGGGGAACTTGACGAAATAGAACAAGTATACCTAAAAGAAATAGTATCACCATCTATTACAAAATTACCAATTACTAAAAGCGAATTTATCTCGTTTAAGAAAACCAACATATCAGGTAATTTATCTTTGGATATACTTAAATCAAACATATATGAAAGTTGTAAAAAGTTTATATTCTGCTCTGCGTTATCTAAATAAGGGGAAAGAAATGCTGAAACATCTATATCATCACCCTTATAATCTTCACCCAAAGTGGCTACAAGAACAGGAAAGTCAACCTCTAATTCATCGCTATCATACAAGGCTGTTTCGATGCCCAAGTCATTTATACACTTTTCAAATTCTTGCAATCTTGAATAGTGTTCTTTTGCTGATAAATCTTTTGGCAAATTAAAATCCTCCATTCTAACAGTCTAACAGATTTTTAGTATCCTATTGCGTTTGATATTATAGTTTGCAAATCCTCCTTAGATGATGCTTCCAAAATATTGTCAGGATATACATTCAATAATGAAAGTTTCTTTTCGATAAGGTTGTATTTTTCAAAGGCTGCGTCTTTTTCAGCATCAGAACTGGTTGCTGTAATTTCGCCTTCTTCATTTTGGTTTTCAAACTTATATCCAATGTAATTTGAACCAGTTGACAAATCTGTAAGAGAGTTAAACATAGATGATGTTGCAGCTGATACATCTGAATCGGCTGTTAAATTATCTTTTGCTGTGTCATATTTTTCCTTTAATGAGTCTGAGGCAGCACTAAATCCAGAAAGTGCAATCTTTGATATAAGTGTTGACTTACTATCTGGGTCCCTTGCAAAATTAACGGCATAAGCTATCTCTGATGCAAATTTACCAGCAAGCATTACCATATAACCATAAGAATTATTTTCTCTTTCAGACAGTGCCTGTAACACTGGTTTTAAATCTTCAAAGTCTTTATTAATTGTAGGGTTACCAGCATTACCAGCGTTACCGGCATTATTTACATATAATGATTCGTTGATTTTATTGTATCGTTTCCTCATATTTACGCAATCTATAAGCGTTGTAATTCCACTTATAAATGTAGACGCAGCGTTGCTTATTAATATAGCTAATTTGGCTTTATTATTATATGCTTTTGCCATATTTTTTGTGGCTGTTAATTTAGCTTTATTTGCCCTTTTAGTTGCTCTTTGTTCTTCTTCGGTTTTTTCTGCTAATGCCTCTGCCTCTTGTTGTTCGGCGATTAAATCTTTACAATCCATCTCATCCTCAATACTTTTAGCTTTTCCAAGAAAAATTGAATTTAAAACAGTTGATATAGATTTTGCAAGAGAACCAAGTGTATCTAAAGTGGCCTTTGTTTTTGTGCCTTTTTTTGCCCTGGTGATTTTACTTATATTTTTTCCCAAGGTAAAAACGGTAGCACCGATAGTTGCATACGATGAAATGCTTGATGCTAATTGCATATTGCTTGTATGTTTTTTTCTCTTTTCTTCTAGTTTTTTTAAAGTTTCTTCATCACGTAAATCGGTATCATTATAGTTTTCTAAAGCGGCATTTGCCTTTTCTGTAGATTTTGTTTTTTGATTTTCTGATTCTTCACTAGCCGAAGAAACAACTGCATCACTACCAGCTGAAAGAGCATCTGCTACATTTTCAAAAATACCTCGTTTACCTGTTTTTTTCTTCTTCGTTTCTGGAAGATTTTTTACGTGGTGGACAGCACGAGCAAACGCTGTAGCTTTTCGTGTTTCCAGAGGGTCTGGTTGTTGTTGGGCCGGTTGAGCTTGATTTTGTTGAGCCGGTTGTTGCTGAGCTTGATTTTGCTGAGCCGGTTGTTGCTGAGCTGGTTGAGCTTGATTTTGTTGAGCCGGTTGTTGCTGAGCTTGATTTTGTTGGGCCGGTTGTTGCTGAACTTGCCCTGGTTGAGCTTGATTTTGTTGAGCTGGTTGTTGCTGAGCTTGATTTTGTTGAGCTTGCCCCTGTTGCCCTTGTTGTTGGGCTTGCTGAGGCTGTGGTAGTGGTGGTGCCTGTGGGATATTTGGTTGATTTACTGAATTTTGAAGCTGGTTTGCAACAGCAGGAATACTATTAGAACCTGCAACATTTTTACTGTCAGGTGGCATTTTAATCACTCCTTTAAAATAGCAATCTATTTATAAATGGGCTTAGTTATTTATATAAACATAACAATAAAATTCTTACAAGAAAATTATAAATGAATATCGAAAAAAATGCAATTTATTTATTTTTATTTTTTATATGTTATATTATTTTTGAATATTTTATAGAATTTATAAAAATAATGATTAAATATTGTTAATTATATGAAAAATGCTTGATTTTTATTCTGTTTTGCTGTAGAATAAATGTATATAAGATTTTCTTGCTGAAATTTGATTTTTTGAATTTTTGCTTGTTGTTATGACTAAAAATAAACTCACTATAAGAGAGGAGGTACCGACTTCTTGGTTTGAAGTTGTCGGGCAAAGTATGGCAGAATATTTGACACCTGGTGTTTATGTTGAAGAATTTGACTCTGGTGCTGTACCTATGGCAAGTGTAAGTACTAGCACTGCAGGTTTTATTGGTGTTACCGAAAAAGGTCCTCACACCGGTGCACCTGTACTTGTTACTAATTATTCAGTTTTTAGAAGAATTTTTGGTGGCAATTTATCTGAAAATGAATTTGGTGAATACAGATTTTTATCCTATGCCGTTAATCAATTTTTTACTAACGGTGGTTCAAGATGTTACATAAAAAGGGTTGTTCCTGCAAACGCTACTTTTGCTCATAATGCAGAAGATGACGACGCAGCTCCTATCGTTATTTATGCTAAAAACCCTGGTAGCTGGGGAAATAAAATTACTTTAAAAGTTACTCCTGCTAGTAAGGCTAAAACTCAAGTGCTTGAAATTATCGAAACTAGCAACGACATTAAATACAGAGTTAAAAATGCTAATGGTTTTTCAGCTGGTGATGTTGTTGTTTTTGAAGGCCCAAGTGGCAAAGTTTATAACAAAGTTACTTCCGTTGATGAAAATATCCTTACTTTTGAAGACTTATTTGATAACAGCGTAGTTGATATATCTCTTATTCCTAAAAAAGTTATTTCAACTTGCGAAGTTGACATCGAAGTTAAATATGACAATATTGTTGAAAATTACGAAGCTTGCTCATTTAATATTGATGCACCTGAATTTATTAGCCAGAAACTTATTAAATCTGAACTTGTTACTGTTGATGCTAAATCAACTGGGGAAATTATATCTCCTTTTAAACTTATTTCTGGAAACGATGACGGCGAGTTTATTATCAGTCTTTTTGGAGGAACTAACGGAACTTTAGAAGCTTTATCTAGTGCTGATTTTATCGGCGAGGACAAAGGCCCTGGCGACAGAACAGGTATTCAATCTTTCATCGATAACAATGAAGTTAGTATTATGGCTGTCCCTGGTGTTACTGACCCTCAGGTTGAGCTTACTTTAGTTGCTCATTGTGAAGCTATGACAAATAGATTTGCTATATTGGACGTTCCTAAAGATGCAAAATCTGTTGATGACGTTATCGCTCACAGAAACTTCTTTGATAGCGAATATGCAGCTATGTACCACCCTTGGGTTAAAGTTTTCGACCCTCTTACTAAAAATACAACTGCTATTCCACCTTCTGGCTCTGTTGCTGGTATATATGCAAGAACAGACAGCACAAGAGGTGTTCACAAAGCTCCTGCTAACGAAATCGTTAGTGCTTGCGTTGGTCTTGAATGCAACTATACTGCTGGCGAACAAGATATTTTAAACCCTAAGGGCGTAAACCTTATCAGAAGTTTCCCAGGTCAAGGTATTAGAGTTTGGGGTGCTAGAACTGTTAGCTCAAACGCTTTATGGAGATATGTAAACGTAAGAAGATTGTTTATTTTCGTTGAAGAGTCTATCAGAGTTAGTACAAACTGGGTTGTATTTGAACCTAATGACCAACTCCTTTGGCTTAGAGTTAGAAGAACTATTGAAATTTTCCTTGGCGATGTTTGGAGAGCTGGTGCTCTCGCTGGTGCAACTGAAGATGAAGCTTTCTTCGTTGACATCGGTACTAACACAATGACTCAAGGTGACATCGATGCTGGTCGTCTTATTTGCGTTATCGGTATAGCTCCTGTTAAACCAGCTGAATTTGTTATCTTTAGAATTACACAAAAGACCAGCGGTAGTGCTGAGTAAGATTAGGAGGTTTTTCGTATGGCTTTAGAAGCATATCCATATAAGAGTTATAGATTTAAAGTTGAAATTGGTGGAGTTATGGTTGCTGGTTTTAGCGAAGTTTCAGGTTTTGACGCTACTTTTGACGTTGTTGAATACAGAGAAGGTGATGCTGCCGACAACACTCCTAGAAAACAGCCTGGTCTTGTTAAATACAGCAATATCGTATTTAAAAGAGGCGTTATTGACGCTGTTGAATTTTTTACTTGGATTGATGAAATAGATAAAGGGCAGATTACACAGGACAGAAAAACTGTTACTGTTCAGCTTTTTAACGACGAAGACACAGTTGTTGCTGCTTGGCAGATTTTACGTGCTTGGCCTTGCAAATATACTGGCCCTGAGCTTAAAGGTAACAGCTCTGAAGTTGCTATGGAAAGTATTGAATTTGCTCACGAAGGTTTAGTTAGACTTGAAATTTAAAAAATAATCATATTAAAAAAAGGGATATATTTTCAAAATTGAATTAACTAAGAGCTATTTGTGTCTATAATGTTTTCGATTGATGAGATTATATCCCCTTTTTTTATAGGAGGAAAACTTATGAGTTCGTTTCAGACAGAATATCCTTTTGAACTTCCTAAAGGATATGTTGATGGAGAGGGAAATTTACACAAAACAGGCATTATGCGTCTTGCAACTGCTGCTGATGAAATCTTACCTCTTAAAGACCCTAGAGTGCAACAAAATCCTGGATATATAAGCATTATACTTTTATCCAGAGTTATAACAAAGCTTGGTGATTTACCTGCTATTGATACAAGAATAATCGAAAGACTTTTTACTGCTGATTTGGCTTATTTGCAGGAAATGTATCAAAACATAAATGCCGTTGAACCACCTGTTGTTACTACTATCTGTCCTCATTGTAACGAAAAAATTCAGGTAAAATGGCCTTTGGGGGAGTAAAGAAAAAGAATTATCCTATAGATAAGCTCTATGAAGAAATGGCTTTCGTTGCTTATTATCTGCATTGGTCACACGAAGATGTTATGATGCTTGAACACAAGGAAAGACTTCGTTGGTGTAAGGAAATTTCCAATATTAACTCTAAAATTAACGGCGATGACAAAAAGAAAAATATTTTTGATGTGTACTAATGTCTAGGAGGTTTTTTTCTTGGATACTTCAATAAAAGGACTTTTATCAAATTTCGGTATTAACTTTGGTAACGTAAACGAGTACCCTATATTATCAAATAAATATTTTGTTATTATCGGAACTAATATTTTTAGTTTTGCTAAAATTTCCGGTATTAACCTGTATTCGGCTAACGTTAGGGCTGTAAACTATGGTGGTACAGAAATACCTTATCTTGTTAAAGAACCTAACGATACACTTAATACTATTAGGTTTGAAAAAGGATTCGGTACGGTTAATATTGCTGCTCTTGTAAATAAGATTAATACGATGATTTTAATTATCAAAGGTGACGATGATTCTATTCAAGGGGTATATTATTCTGATAGAATGATGGTTAAGAATGTTACACTTTCTGACCTTGATGCTAGTAAATCGGAAGTGCTTATTCAAACTCTTGAGGTCGCTTATAACTCCTTTGTTGTTTCTTCGGCTTTGGATACGGCTGTTTCTATATTTGGTAAGCTGTTTTCTACTCCTAAAACGACATCTTCCACAAGCTCATCTTATGAAGACTTAAGCAAAGATATTGTTTCTAGAAGTAAGAAAAATAGTGACGTTACAAAAAAACAGACAATAGATGCTTTAAGTGATGATTCGCAAAAATCATCTTATGAAAGAGAAAGAGAAAATATTGCCTCTGATACAGAAAGGCTTAAAAAACTCAAAGAAGAAGGAATTAAAAATTCTGAAATAAAAAGAGCCTCTGAACAAAACAAGGCTGTTACTAAAGAAATCGAGAAAGAACAGGAAAATCAGAAAATTCAAGAAGAACAGGAATTTCAAGAAAAGTTGAGTAAAATTGAATTGTAATTTTTATTATGGGTGGTCTTATGCTTATTGGAAAAAGAATGTCGCTTCAAAGTGAAAAAAATATCGGTGGTAGGTTGAAAGAAATAAACTCTATTACTAGCGACTTTGGTAATTTTATCTTGAATAAAAATTTAATGAGTGAGTCGGACGACTTTACGTCTAATAAGCACATCGTACTCAAAAGTGAAAATAACAACAATGAATTGTTTCTTCAAATGATGTTGGAATTATTTAGCCAGCTTAAAACACTTAATTCTGGCTCAAATATATCCATTAATCAAAGTAACCTTAAAAATGAATTTATAAAACAGATTAAAGTTAATATTCAAAATTCGTATAATCAAAATATTGATAATTCTGTTAGAAATATTTTTAGCTCTATTGTTAAAAACGATAGCTTTTATGATGATTACAGCATAGATGTTGTTATTGACAATATAAAAAATGAGTTAAAAAAAAACTATAATTTAAGTTTTAGCTTTGATAATTATTTAAAAAGTTCAGTTGAAAAAAACTTGAATTTTATTCAAAATAAAAATTCTTTTTACAATAATACTGTTACTCGCAATAGGGCATTTCTTTTTGGTTTAGAAGATAAAAAAAATTTGCCATATTTAAGCTATGAACAAGATACTCATAACCTTATTCAGCTTGAAAAAAATGATGTGAACCTTGAAAAGAATGATGGGTCGTATTTTTACAACAAAACTTTTAGTAAAAATACTGTTGCTGAAAATATTAATTTTACAAACAACTATTTTAATAATAAAAATAGTTCTCAAAAATTTGTTGTTGATGTTTTTAAACAAAATTTGACTTCTAATGTTAATAATTTTCAGCCTAAAACATTTTTGGGATATTTTAAAAGTACTTTTGATATTTTTAAAAATTCTAATAAGCTTAGTTTATCATTTTTTAAAAATGTTTTTGATGCAAGTAGTAATGTTAATAAATTTTTCGATTCTAAAAATGTTTCGAATAAATTTAATTTTTTGAGTCAAGATTTTATACAAAATTTGAAAAATAATTTTGTTTCGAATTATATTGAAAATTCAAAAAATGAATTAAACAGCAATGAAAGTTTTTTAAGTAACAATTCTTTTCAAACAAATTTATTTGTAAGAAATTTAAACTTGCCCCACAAGGAAGAACAGGACGATAATTTTTATTTTTCAACTGTTAATAGTTTTAAAAATTTTCAAGAAGAAGAGAAAAATACATTTCATCAAAATTATTTCGATGATTTTTTTTATGGAAACGAAAATGTTTTGAATTTTAGAAATAATGTTGTTGATAGTCAGACAGATGTGACAAATTTGGACTACCACAATAATTATTTGCTTAATGATTTTGTTACTGAAAATGTTGATGGCAGTTTTTATAATAACTATATTTTTGATTTATACAATTCTTTTACTAAAAGGTTAAATCAGTTTTTTAAACAGAATGTTGAAAATTATAGTGATTTTTATAGCCAAAACAAAAATTACAATAAAGTTTTAAACCGACAGAATATTTTTGATAATTCAAATGAATATTTTAAAAATATTTTAGATATTTACAACCATTACAATAGTGTGAAAAATGGTTATTTGAATGTTTTTAACCAGATTTACAAAAATGTATTTGGTATTACAAATAGGGTATCTAATTCTGAAAAAGTTGATTTTAATAATATTCAAAGCTTTAGTAGTTTGCAAAATTTTGATAGTTCTAACTATGATTTTTATGATTATCAACAAAGTTACTTTGATTATCTCGTTAAAAATAACGATGTGAGCGAAACTTATCAAGACTTTATTTTAAATCAACGTAATTTCGATATTTCTAAAAAATATGAAAGTTACGGAAGTTCTAACATCAATAATTTGTTGAACGTTGGAGTATTGAAAAATTATTTTAAATATGGTTATGATTTTTCAAATTTGTTTTATGAAAGTTCTATTTACAGCTATAGATATAAAAATAATTTTGAAAATTATAGCAGTTCAAATAAATTTACTTATAATGGTGCTGACTTCTATCATTTGCAAAATAATTATTTGCTACAGAATAATGGTTTTGTAGATAATTATTTTGAAAATAACAGTTATAGAAATAATTTTTTGAATAATCGAAATTTATATTTAACTGATTTTGAAAACAAAATTTTTGAAAATGAATATTCTTTACAAAATGATTATTTTTATGATGACAGCACAGAGCTTCTTTATAACAATAATTATAACCAAAATAATTTAGTTGAAAATGAATTTAATGTTTGGGATAGAGCGAAATATATCCAAAATTCAAAGGAATATATTAATTCACTAAATAAAAAATATCAAAACATTACTGCGTTTTATGATAAAGTTATTTCTAATACCTTTAAAACTGGTATTTTCGATAATATTCAAAAGTTCAGTTTACATAGTGAGAATAATCAAAATTTTGAAAATTCATATACAAATGAATTTAAGTCTGATTTTGTTTTTAATGCAGAAAATAATTTTAGTGAACAAAATACATATTTTGAAAGTGGACAGACTGTTAAAAATTTAAATAACTACGCAAATTCGACTGTTTTGAATTATATCGAAAACAACAAAAAGGATTTTTACAGCCCTTTTGAAAAAATTGTTTACTATTTTAAAAATGAAATTTCTAAAGTATTTAAGTTTGATTTTGATAACAATAATTTTGTGAACAACACAGGGGTTAGAAATTATACGGGATTTATAAATAAGATTTTAAATTCCCATAAATCTAATAATTTTTATTTAAATAAAAATATTAAATTATTGCAGAAAAATAACTTTAATCATAGTATCGAAAAGTTTGATTATGTTATCAAAAACAATGCAAGGCATATTGAAAATAACTTAAATCAAAATGGCGATTATGTAAATTATTTTGATGTTTTTGATAATAAAAATGTATTTAAAAATCAAATTGATTTAAGTAATAATTTGTTTGATTTTAGAAATTTAGAAAATAAATTTACTTTGAATAATGAAAATATTTCTCTGAACAATACTAGTTTTGAAAAAAATAAAAATATATTTAAGTTTGAAAATAAAAATAGTTTTGTTGACCATTTGAATTATTTTTCATATCTAAACAAAATTAATGAATCTGAAAATTATTCGTATGATGAACAGGATTTTTCTGATTTTACAAAAAATGATGACAAGATTTATTATTTGAACTATTTTTCAAAATTAAATAGGTTTTCAGATGTTCAGAAAAAACAAATTAATGTGCTTAAAAGTTCAAATGTTTTGAAGTTTACGAAAGAAAATAGTACAAACAATACTTTGAATAATTTTACTGCATTAAATGAATTACAAAATACAGAAAATAGCACAAATATAATAACTATCCAGAATGATGACGGTAGTTATGGTATTAAAAGTAGTTTGGCTACAGATTTTATTTATGAGGATAAAAATTCTCGAAATATTATTTATAGAAATGAAAGAAAAACTGATGTTGAAGAAATTTTTAATGACGAAAAGTTTATTGAAAATATTTATGACAGAGTAAGTAAAAAAATTAACGAAAATTTTGATGATAGAGTTCAATCTATTGTATCAGATAGTCAAAAAAATCTTGTGCAACAAAATGATGAACAAGACGTATATGACAACGATATATCAGGAAATGAAAGAGGTTTTAACAATATCGATGTAGATACTTTATTTGAACAAATATATTCAAGAATCGAAAGAGAACTTAGAAGCGAAAGAAGACGAATCGGAAGATAACAGAGAAAGGGGAGTGTGTAAAATGGCAAATTTATATGGAGCATATAGTAGCATTAAAAAGGCACTTCCTAAAGAGCCACCCATAGCAAAAGCTTATATACTTATAAAAAAAGGTGGTAGGTTCTCTCAAAATCAAGAAAGCTCTGAACTTGATGAAATGCTTAGTCAGGTTGATATAAGTTCTGAAGAACTTAATGAGTTTAAAAGTGAAGTTAATTCAATGCTTAAAACTATGGGTGTTGAGGGTCCTTTTAATGGATTTGAAGACAATGAAAAAATATTTGTCCAGCTTAACCCAAGAAGTTATACTATTTCATCAAGGACTAACTTTAAAAGTCAAAATATGGGTGGAGTTAAAAATAAAGACAAGGGTTTTGGAACTTATCCACCTCCTGACCCTAGAACTTTGAAAGTGACTTTTTATTATGATACATCTATCCAAAAAAGTCTTATCGAAAAGCTTAATGATGCTGACAAGGAGATTAAGGGAGTGCTTAATGCCAAGTCCTTTGCTGACGCTGGAGCTAACGCTCTTGGACTTTACAAAAAATTTAACGGTGGCGAAGACCTTAACAAATTATATCTTGATAAGATTATGGCACTTACTCAAAATTTACAAGAAACGCATACCCCTCCACTTATATCATTTAACTATGGAAGTACCTCTTTTGTAGGGTATACAAAGGAAGTTAATGTTGATTATAAAAAGTTTAACAACCTTGGGGAGGTTATTCGTGCAGAGGTTACTATGACAATTGAAGAGTCGAAAGACGATACTGAAGATTCTAAGGAGTCATCGGGTGGAGTTTCGGTTTCCTCTAATTCTGGTCTTACCGTTGGCAAAGGTTCGGCTCCGAGTTTATTTTAGTTTACAGACTACAAAAATTAAACATTAATTAAAACATCAAAGGTAGGTTTTATTTATGGCACAGGGAAAAATTAATATTGACGATATGAAAAAAAAATATCTTGGTTTCGCTATGCCTTGTTATTCTATTGAAATAAACGACAAGCCTATTGATGAACTTTATTGTATTGACGGTATGCAAGCTGAAATTTGTTCTGGGTTTGAGGCCGGAAGATGTGTTTTTGAAATAAAAAATGCTTTCTATAAAGCTGATAAATCTAAAATTGAAATGGCTGAAAAACTTAGAAAACTCCTTAAACTTGGTAACAGGGTTAGCGTTAAAGCTGGCTACAAAGACTGTGAAAGTACAAAGGTTTTTTCTGGTTATATTGATTCTATCTACTTAGACTATAACAAAGACGGTATGGCAATTTTAAGCGTTGAATGTCTTGACGGAAAAGGTCTTATGATGAACTCATTAAGAAGTGAATCTATGGTCAGCATAAAGAAATACAGTGAGGCAGTTGAAAAAGTTTTAAAAAAATATTCTCCTATTATTAAAGTTAATGCAAGTGATTTTGATAAAACTGACGATGAAAGAACTATCTTTATCGAACAGCATAATGAAAGTGATTATGATTTTGTCGTTAGAATTGCTAAAAATCTTAACTCTTGCT
This sequence comes from uncultured Eubacteriales bacterium, assembly GCA_902496345.1. Taxonomy (GTDB): domain Bacteria; phylum Bacillota; class Clostridia; order Lachnospirales; family CAG-274; genus MGBC114079. Next base: position 17,562 of record CABVAP010000009.1, on the reverse strand, counting down.
TTTATATAAATGAAGATGGGAATGCTGTTTTTAAGCCTTTTTCAAAACTCTCAAAAGAGGTTCTTTATGAATTTGATATAAATGAATATATGCTTGAGCTTACTATGAATACATCACTTCGAAAACAGGTTTCGTCTGTTTCTGTTGTTGGTGGTGACATAAAGGAGCCGTCTAAAACTTTTTCGGCTAATGTTTCAAACTACAAAAGTATTATTGACAATGCTGATATTAGTACAGATATTACTAAAATTATTTCACCTATTAAAAAAACTATTTCTGATATGAACATATCAACTCAGCAAGAGGCAGAAAAAAAAGCTCAAGCTGTTATAAATGAAATATCATACAGTATTTGTGCTGGTAGAGTTAAGGTTGTTGGACTTCCAGAACTTACAGCCGGTTCGATAGTTTCTATAAATGGTTTTGGTGAGGGATTTGACAAAAAATATTTTGTTTCAAAGGTTACCCATAAAATTAAAAATAATATCTATACAACAGAGTGTGACTTGGAGGTGAATAAGACTTGGGGTTAATTGAATTTCTTTATGATGAAAATGAACTTAATGAAAAAAGACACATTATTAACGGTATAACTGTTGGTACTGTTACAAATATCGATGACCCAGAGGGCCTTGGCAGAGTCAAGGTTAAACTTATTTACCGTGATACTCCTGACTTTGAAACAGATTTTGCACCGGTTCTTACCTCTATGATGGGAAACAAATGGGGAAGCTGGTTTTTTCCTCAAGTTGGTGATTTTGTCGCAGTTGCTTTTATTAATGGGGAAATCTCAAAGCCTGTCGTTATCGGAAGTATATGGAATAAAGAAAATGCTATGCCACCTTTTGAAATAAAAGACGGTAAAAATGATTTACGTGGAATTAAAACAAGAAGTGGACACCAGCTTTTATTTGATGATACACAGGATAAAGAAAAAATTAAAATAAATACACCTAAAGATACAGCTATTACTTTAGACGATGAAAAAGAGTGTGTTGTTATAAGCGACAAGACCGAAAAAAATATCATTAAAATTGATATTAAAAATAAAATTATTGATGTTTCTACTGATAATAAAATAAATGTTGTTTCTGGAAACTCTAAAATTGAAATTGACGGAGAGTCTAACAAAATAACGATAGAAAGTAACAACAGCGTTGATATTAAAGCAAACAACATATCGTTAAATTCTAAAAATAATATTGAAATAAAAGCGTCTTCTGGTATTAACCTAAGCTCACAGGGGCAAATAAATATTAGTGGTGCTGTTGTCAATGTTAAATAGGGGGAGTTATCGTGAATGAATTTAAAAAAATGGGTTGGAGCTTTCCTATCGGGGTTGACCCTAAAACAGGTAAAATAAAAACTAACGACCTTAAAGACGATATTAAACTTTCTATAATTATGATTTTGAAAACGGTTAAAGGTGAAAGGCTTGTACATAACGATTATGGCAGTGGTCTTAATAGATTTATGTTTGAACCTATTAACTATGACCTTGTTAAAAGCGTTAGAGAAGAGGCTCTTACCTCTATTCTTAGGTGGGAACACAGAATTTACGCTATTGATGTGAATGTCTTTAATGACAGCGAAGATGAAAACAAATTAGTTATAAACGTGAACTATATTATCCCTTTACTGAGAGAAAAAGATTCAGTAAGCTATGTGCTTGATGTTTTTATGAATGAATAAATGTTTTTACTATATCCGAAAAGAGGTGCAAAAAATGCAAATTCCAAAGATTGATTTTCGAAACAAAGACGATATATATAACCAGATTATTGCTCTAGCGAAAAGTTATGTTCCGGAATGGAACACATCTGATGAAGATGACGCTGGTATTGTGTTCTCTAAGGTTTTTGCTGATATGTTTGCACAGACTATCGACAGATTTAACAAGATACCTTACAAAAATCTTATATATTTCATAAATCTTCTTGGAGCTGACACACTTAATTGCATTTCTTCAAAGGGGTTTGCTACTGTTGTTTTGAACTATGGAACAGAACAGGGCGTTGCAATAAAAAAAGGTACTAGACTTTATTCTATCGATGAAAACAAGGACCGAATCCTTTTTGAAACAAAAGACGACCTTTTTGCTATCGATAACAATGTCGCTGGTGTTTATATGCGAAGTAGCAAAAACGATATTATTGTAAACCCTTTTTTACGTGAAAGGGATAATGCAAAAATAGATTTTAATTTGTTCGATTTTAAAAAATATAAAAACCTACAGAGGTTTAGAATAATAATTGAAAATGACGATATTTTCTTTACAAGTCATAAAATATTTGTATCTTTTGAAAATAAAATTCGACCTTATGCGACAACTGTTTTGACAAATATCTTATCTGATAATAGCTTTATCGAATGGAAATATCTTACTTATGACGGTTGGCAAAAATTCGGTCAGGCTTATCCTGTTGGTAATAAAATTTTGCTAACAGGATTTGATGAAATACCTATTGTTAGATATAAAGATTCATTTGGTAGGTTTATTTGTTGCGAAGTTGTTGACTTTGAAAAAAATGAGGATATTTTATTTACTAACATAAAATTGGCATCGTCTGCAAATGAGGTTTCACCAGATGCTTTTTATAACAATGACCTTGAACTTACCAAAACAGACTTTTTGCCTTTTAATGAGAGATTTGCTATGTATGATACATTTTATATTAGAAGTGACGAGGCATTCTCTAAATCTAGTGCTAATATAAAATTAGACTTTGATATTTCATCTATCGTTGTCCCTGTTGATAACTTTTATGATATGGTAGATATAAAGTGGAGAAGAATTATCAACGAAAGTGAGCTTAAAACTCCAGACCCTAACGATGTATACATAGAAAAAGTTATTTGGGAATACTGGAACGGTGACGGTTGGGCTAGGCTTTTTTCTGAAAATTCTTATGATGACTTTTTTAAAATTGATGAAAAGACTACTAAAACACTTGAATTTGTTTGCCCTGACGATATGGACGGAGTTTTTGTTGGAACGGATTTTGGTCTTTGGGTTAGGGTTAGAATTTTGAAAATTAACAATGTTTTTAAACTTAACACAAACTATATAACTCCACTTATCGAAAAAATTAATATTAGTTATGAATATAAAGAACTTGAAGAAAACAACGAAAAAATGTATATAGAAAAAAATATGACAACTATATCTCCTGACCAGAACGACAAAGGTGAAATTGTTTTCTTTGACAGTATAAAAGAAAAATTTCCAGAACTATATTTTTCTTTTGATAAATGTTTCTCAGGTGGACCTATACGAGTTTATTTCCAAGCAGAAAGCGTAAATGCTGAAACTTTGCCAGCGTTAAAGTGGGAATATTGGGGCAGGGTGAACGGCGTTGACAGATGGGTCGAACTTAAAATTGCTGATGAAACAAAATCATTCAAACATAGTGGTATTATTACATTTATCGCAAAAGATAATTTTAGAAAATGTGAACTTTTTTCAAAAGACGCTTTTTGGATAAGGGTTGTTAATACTGATAAAAAATATGAAAACAAAAATGCCGTTTTCCCTAAGATTAAAAATATACTTTTTAACACCGTTAAAATTGAACAAAAGGAAACGGTTGATACAGAGTATTTTTATATTGAAAGAAATGAAATAAATAAAAAATGCTACTTAAATAATTCCGATGTTCTTGACGAGGAAGTTTGGGTTAATGAAGTTAGCAGGCTTATCGGTGACGAAATTAATGTTTCATCATACAAAAAAAACAAAGATATTGAGGTTGTATCTGACGAAAAAGGTATTATAACGGAATATTGGGTTAAATGGAAAAAGGTTTCGTCTTTTGATGACTTTGGACCTAATGACAGAGTTTACAGGTTTGACGAAAAAAATAGCTGTATAATTTTCGGTAACGGAAATAAAGGCAAAATTCCATATAGCAATGATAGAGAAAGTATCAAAGTTAATTACACTATTTGTATGGGTGAAAGAGGAAACATTGAGCCTTACTCTATATCTGGTTTTGCTGATGCAGTCGCTTTTGTGGCTGATGTCTACAACTCTGATTTTGTCGGTGGTGGTTGTGATAGTGAAAATATCGATGACGCTGTTTTGCGTTCTATGGAATTTATTAAACACCAAAACAGAATAGTTTCACTTGAAGATTATGAAATTGCTACAAAATCGGCAGACAGAAATGTCTTTAAAGTTAAAGTCTTTTCTGGAATTGACGAATACGGGCAAAAGGCAAAAGGTAACATTACTATATCTGTTTTGCCGAAAAAGCCAAATGCTTATAGCAATTATTTTGAAGAAATAAAAAAGAATATTTTTGCTGAACTTATAAAGAAAGCACCGGCTCCTATGGTTGCTGATAATAAAATTAAAGTTTGTGAAGCTAGATATATTGAATTTTCTGTTTATGTAAAATTGAAAGTTGAAAGTTACAATGATTATCAAGCTGTTTACAAAGATATTGAAAATTGCCTTGAAAAATATTTTAACCCTATAACAGGAAATTTTGACGGCAAAGGGTTTGAAATTGGGAATTTGCCTAATAAAATAAAAATTTATAATTGTATTAAAAATATCGATAAAATAAAATTTATTGAAAAAGTAAACATTTTTTGCTACGAACGCATTAGGGACTTTAAAAAAGAAATTGACTATGACAAAATATTTGATATTGCTTTTGCTGTCCCTATAAACGGTAGTCACGATATTGAAATTGATGTTTTATAGTAACGCTATTTATTTGCAAAGGAGAATTATATGATTTCACTTCCTTCTCTTAACGACCAACAATTAAATACTATTATTGAAAACGCAGTCGATAATGTGAAAACTATTGACGGTGGTTGGAATCCTATGTCTATCAATGACCCGGGAATATTTCTCCTTGAGCTTATGGCGTCTATAAAGTACAATCAACAGAAAGATATTGACTTTATCGGAATACAAAATTTTTATAAATTTCTTAAACTACTTGGAATAAAAAAAGAAAATGGAGAATGTGCTAAAACAGATATTGAAATTATTTCAACAGAAGATGTTTTTATTCCTAAGGGTACTAAATTTAAAACAGGAAATATTGTTTTTGAAACTCTTTATGAGAAAACAGTGCTTGCAAATGATATAAAATTTGTTGGGAATGTGTCTAGCGACTATGCTAACATTGCTTCTTATAGTAGAAATGAATTATCTCGAAAATTTGAAATATTTCAAGAATGCGAAAAAAAAGAAAATTGTTTTATCATTGGTTTTGAAAAAGAACTTTCTGGGAAAAATGATTTATATTTTGAAATTTATGATGAAATACCCAGAACACCTATAAAAATTAAAAATGAATTTATTCCATTATCTAAAAATTTATGGCAGTACTATGGGATTGAAGACGGTGTTTTAGGTTGGCACGATTTAGAAATTTTGAATGACGAAACTGTAGATTTTTTATATTCTGGATATATTTACTTTAATATAAAAGGAAAAACGGTTGAAATTGAGGCAGAAGAGGGCAAGACTGCTCATTTTATAAGGGCAAAAAATTTATGCTATGGGTATGAAAAAACGCCTGTTGCAGAATTTGTTAAGTTTAACAGCGTTAAGCTTGTTCAAAAAGATACTCTTGCTGAAACTATTAAATTTACTTTTGCTGATTTTAAACAAAATCAGATGTTTGTTAAATCTTACCTCGCTTATGACAATACGTATATGCTTTATATAAAATCTGGTGATGACTATGTTCCGGCTGAAAGCCTAAATATTGAATATGTTTTGATAAAAGATGATGAAAATGTGTCTTTTAGATTTGGTACATCTAACAGAGAAAAGCTTTATGGAATTTTTGAAAATAATTATGATGAAGATGTAGTCTTTATGCTTGTTTTATATAAAAAAGAATTTTACCCAAAGAGGGTTGTCGGCTCTGGAAACGGTAGTACAGGGCAAGAATTTCAAATAAAAGATTTTAAAAACGTTTGTTATGAAGATTTTAACATTATGGTTTCTTACAAGGACCAGTTTAATATATGGAAAAAGACAGACGATTTTGAAGGTAAAAGAAAAGATGATAAAGTTTTTATTTTTAACCCTAATGAATGTTCTTTGCTATTTGGTGATAACATCTCTGGGAAAGCTCCTTCTGTCGGAAAAGATAACATAATAATTATATCTTTTGCAACATCATCTTTTGATGACGGAAACCTTAAATCTTTTATGATAAATGAATTTGATAAAAATATTTTTAAACAAGATATGGAGATTTTGCAATTTAAAAATTCATACGGTGGAAAAAAAGAAGAAAGTTCCGATGAACTTGTTATCAAGGTTAGAAATGAAATAAACAGAGTTGAAAGAGCAGTTACTTTAGAAGATTATGAAAAAATTGCACTAGGTACACAGGGTTTGAAAATTAAAAATGTTGAAGTCATTGCTGGATATAATCCGGAAACCCAAAGAAAATGCGAAAACTCGGTTATGGTTGTTATTGAACCTTTTTACAAAACAAAAAATAGAGAGGTTATTGACAGATATATTAGAAATGTCAAACGAAATCTTGAAAAGGTTAAACTTATTACAACAAGGTTATTTGTTACAGTTACGGAATATATCCCTATAAATATAAATTTAGAAATTAGAGTCAACAATATTTACAAAAATGCTGAAAAAATGATTTCATCTGCTATTGCTGATTTTATGGGGAATATGCGAAAGAACAAAGCTGGATTTACAATTTTTTATACAGATATTTATAACATTATCGAGGCACTTGATTGTGTCGATGAACTCATAAACCTTGAAGTTGAATTTCCTTATGAAAAAATTACAAAAAATAATTTTGGTGATATAAAAATTTCACCTCAAGGAAGAGTATTTTTACAAAATATTAATACGACTTTTATTTAATTGTTTTATTTAGAAAGAGGGTGGGAACTTGTTACGAAAGCATTTTGTTTTTAATGATGAATTATGGAATAGTGGTCTATTTGTTAATGTAGATTATTCTGACGGAAAGCTATTTTTTTCCAATGCTGAAAAAGCGTTTTATGTTTCGCCCCCTCTTGATAGTGGTGAAAAAAATTCTAGCTGGGGAAGAATGAAGCTTGATTTTGATATATCGGGTGATGCTAACGTTATTATACACTACATCGCATATAACGATGAAAATATTACAGCTTTTGGTGAAAACATTAATTTATCCCAGACAATTGAAGATTTTCAGGTTTCTGATACAGAAAAGCTTGAAGTTATTCAAAATGTATTTCAGAAAAAAATAAAAAATTCTGATGATATTATTTTATCTGATGCAGAAGGGCAGTTCTTTAGATTTGCTATTGAAGTTACTTTGACAGAAAACTCAAGTGTTACCATAAATGCTATCGATATTCAATTCCCTTTGGATTCTATAATAAAATATCTCCCTGCTGTCTTTAGTGAAAATAAAGAAAATGCTGACTTCTTGAAAAGATTTCTTGGAGTCTATCAATCACTTATATATGACCTACAGGAAAATATCGACAACATATCACGATATTTTGATGTTGAATATGCAAAAGATGATTTTCTTGAGTGGCTTGCTAGCTGGGTTGGAATCAACTTTACATATATGTGGAGCGAAGAAAAACTTAGGGAATTGGTTAAAAAAAGTTTTTATTACTACAAGCTTAAAGGTACAAAAAGAGGGCTTAAAGAAGTTATTTCGTTTTATACAAAACACGAACCTATCATAATCGAAACAGACAGGCTTATGAATATATATGAAGAAAATACATACAAGGAATATTACAAACAACTTTATGGTGACGACATTTATTCATTTTACATATTTATACAACAAACAGATGTGAATTACAACGACATCGAAAAACTTGTTGAAATGTACAAGCCGGCACATACAACTGCAAAAATAATTTTTCTTGACCAATATATGGTCTTGGGAAAACACTCTTATATTGGAATTAACAGTAAACTTATGGGAAAAATCGTTCCTACTATTGGAAAAGGTGCGATGTTACCATTTAACTCTATATTGATTGAATGAGAGGTATTTATATGAAAAATAAAAAAATGTATCCTTTTGAAAGAAATAATTATTTTTATGGAAAACTTTTATCTGTTAGAGATTTTTCTGATGAACAAAAATATAACAACGACAAAAGAAGACTTGATAATATCTTAACTAACGGCTGTGGCGTTATTAGTGGTCTTACTGTTGTTTTTATTGATGATAAAACAATTTCTGTTGAATCTGGTCTTGCTATCGACAGCAAAGGTCGTGAAATTATCGTTGACCAGGGAACTACTAAAAAACTTAACATTATTGACGGATTTGATGAAATCAAAGATTTTGACAATGTTTATTTATGTATTGACTATGATGAGAAAAAAGAGGAAACTGTACATTCTATCGCTACAGATTCTGATGATGAAGAGTCTATCCAATACAACAGAATTAAAGAAGGTTATAGATTATTTTTAACTGACAAGATTGGTAATAAAAAATATTCAACAATAGAAGAAATGTTTAAAAAGACTATTGTTATTTATAGCTCTGATGACCTCACAATTACTCAGACTTTTCCAGCTTATATCAAAAAAGGCGAGTATTTCGAAACAGAAGTTGAAATTGAAAAAACAAATTTACCTAGAACTATCAGCGTTGACTATACTCTTTCAACTGATATGTTCAAAAACGAAAATGGCGAAAATACCCTTAGGGTTTTCTGTACAGATGATGACATCTTGGCTTATAAAAAAATTAAGACAAGCTATATCCTTAAAGCTGATGAATCATTTACCGGTATTTCTAAAATAAATTTTGTCGCAGGCGAAGGCTCTGTTGTAATCGGTAGCCAAAACTATGATATTTATTGCAAAGATTTTGCTGACATCAGAGTTACTGACAACGATATAAATGATTTTATTGTTAGGGAATATATCCAAAAGAACTTTAATAACGTTGTCGAGGAAATTTCAAACGAAAGCATTTGCCTTGCAAAGCTTAGAATTATAAAGAGAAACGAGGAATACATTATTGACTATTGCGAAAATCTCCCTTTCTCTCAATATGTTGTCGGTAATGAAATGCTTTACGCACTTATGAACAGAAATAAATTTTCTGAAAAAGTAAACTCTGATGTTGTTTATGTTAAAGAGGAAAATTCTGACGTACCTGAAAGAAAAGTTGACAATGGTTTTTCTTTTTCTTGTGGTACAGAAACAATTGAAATTGAACCTAGAAGCAAAAATAAATCTTACTTTAGTGATGAGATTTCTCACGGACTTGGTACGGGTGATGTTTACATATCTTGTGGTTTAGCTGAAAATATTGGCGATGATAATTTTTATGATGTTAAAAAGACTTTTATGGGAAACGCTGATGTTTTCTTTGATAGTATATATGAAAGCGAGTTACCTCCTTTTGATACTGGTATTATCTCCTATGTTGAAAAGGGTACTTTTAAAATTGGTGTTAAATTCTGGGAAGACGCAGGAAAGACAAGCGTTGATGTTAAATGGTGGGCTTTTAAAAGCGACAAGGGACGAAGCAGAGATGTATCTGAAATGAATGGTGTTAGCGTTATGATTTCACCTGATACGGTTACTGTACACCCTAGAGAATGTATTAAATTTGAGGCAGATATATTGGGTACAGACGTTAAAGAATGTAAATGGTCTGTTGTTGAGTCTGACGGAGGAAAGATTGATATTAACGGAGTTTACGAAGCACCAACAAAAGAGGGTGTTTATGAAGTAACTGTTCAAAGCGTGGCATATCCAAATAAAAAAGCCTCTGCTTTTGTTGTTGTCAAAGAATAAGCCTTTAGACAGCTTGGAGGAAATAATATGAAAAATCAACTTTTTTCGCAAAAATATTTTATTTCAAAAGTCCTTTTTTCAGATGACAGAATTAACTGTTATGTTGCTGAAAAAGTTGACGATGATAGCAACAAGCTATTTATTGTTAATGAAATTTGTGACAGAAAAATTATTGAAAATTGTATTTTGGATTTTTTAAATTTAAAGAAAGCATCTAGCCTATATGACTTTGAAGAATGTTTTTCTGAAAATTCAAAGTTTTATGTTGTTTTCTCTTATACACAGGGAAAATCACTTGCTAGGGTCCTTACTGCTGAAAGGTTTGCTTTTGCTTACAGGCTTTCTCTTATCAAAAAAATTATTGTTCAATTTTCGGAATATAATGACATTTTTGATATGCTCAAAGTGGCTATGCTTGACGCTAACAACATAATCTTTGATGAAAACAGCGTCAACTTTAACTATAGATTATCTGCTGTTGAGTTTGACGAGGGGAACGATGTCTTTTCGGCATTTAGAAAACTTTTTAAACTGTTTTTTTCTGATAAAGAAATAGAAAAAAATTCAAATCTAAAAGTAATTGATGAAAAATGTGAGCGAAAAATTTATAATTCTTTTGGTATGATTTTAAAAGACCTTGAAAAAGTTACAGAATCTATCGATAAAGATGAAAAAATAAAACTTGCTTTTGAAGAAAAAAAACAAAAAGCAAAATCTTTAACAATTAAAATTATATCTGTTGTTGCTGTTTGCGTTGCTATTTTTGTTATATATAAACAGGTTTCAAACAACAATGAAGAGGCAACTGTTTATAGCGATATTGACCATATTGGTAATGTCGATATTTATAAAAGTGGGGAAATGGAGTCAGAGTCAGCAACTAATGTTTATATAGATGATTATGGATATATTGAATCTGAAACAGAGTCAGAGTCTGAAACAGAGATAACGACTTCTGAGTTTGTATCTGAAACGGAAAGCAGTTCAGAGGCTACAGTTGAACCAACTACCGAAACTGCAAAAGAAAAAACTTATACAGTAAAAGCGAATGATAATCTTACTAGAATTGTCGTTGCTGAATATGGCTCTAATAAATATGTCGATTATATTAGAAAATACAACAATATACCAAACGGTGATATAATAGAGGTTGGTCAGTCTATAAAATTGCCTATCATAAAGTAAGGGGTGTTTCCATTGAGAAAAAGAATAGTATTTTTTATTATTATAATAAGTTTTGTTTCTGCTTTTTTCCTTACTAAACATTTAGGAAGAGACCAAATCGAACTTATTTCTTGCTTTTTTGCTGATGATGAAGATAATTTCTATTATATCGAAGATGGAATTACCTTTTATAAAATTGATAAACAAGGTAATATTTTAGTTAAAGAGGGACTAAATGAAGAAAAATCTTCTTGGTATGATATTTTAGTTGATGTTGACAAAAATATATACATTCCTGTTACTAACAAATATGAAAATGAAGACGGTGAAATTTTCTTCTCTCAACATATAAAAGTGTATGGTTCAGACGGAAGTTTTATTAAAAATATATTTGAGAGTAAAGATAAGAAAAAATTAGAAGACTTCAAGATATTTAAAATTCAAAATTTTTTAGACAAAGTTGCTGTTTTTTCTTATAAGAATAATGTTATTAAAATAGAATTATATGATTTTAAAACAGATACAACAACTTTATTTAAAACTTATGAATTTGCAAAAGCTCCTACTATTTCAGATATTGCAATTACAGAAAATGGTGGGGTATATTATACAGATATAAATTATGAATTATATTGTCTTGATAATATCTTTACAAATGAACATAACAAAAAGGTTGAATTGGACGGAATTGGCAAAGCAATTTTTAAAAGCCTTAGTACAGATGATAACGGCAATTTATATATGAACGATGTATATGGTGCTAGATTTATAAAATATGATGAAGTTTCTAATCAAGCCTCTGTTATTTACAACAAAGATGACATAGTTGTTGATGGAATTAAATATTTTGATTTATCTGGTGTTAAAATAGATGAAAATAATATTTATTCTATGTCTAACACGGGTACTTACGGTAATGAAGTCTTTTTATTTAGAAAAGACGTTGATACTGGAAATTATAGTAGGATTAGTGAAATAGTATTTTCTATTGAAAAGAATATAGGTATATTTTTAATTATGTTTGTGCTTAGTAATATAGCATTTCTTTTGATATATGCGTATTGCTATTATATGAAAAATACAAAAAGTATTTTAGTTCGTCAAGTTATGGTTTCGGCTTTGCTTATGATTGTTGCAGCTTTGACTATTTCTATAATAACATCAAGAAGATATTCTGAGTCGATGCTTAATGACCTTAGGTTACAGCTTTATAATTTAAGTAGCAACATAAAATATGACCTTAATGTTAATGAACTTAAAGCATTTCAACTTCCTGCTAAAAATGACCCTGATGATTACAAAAATGTACACAGTAATGTTAATCTGGATTTTAGTGAATTTTACAATATGTATCCAGGTGCTATGGTACACGATTTTTATTATAACATAATGCTTACTAGGGCAGGAAATGACTATATTTTATATTCTGCTGATATGGAATACATTGATTATACCTGTGGTATGCTTAATGAATATATGTATCAAAATTCTATAATAACTTATAGTGAAGAAAGTGAAAACAAAGACATACTTTTTGAAATCGCTGAAAGTGTTGACCGTACGGACATCTTTTGTGTACAAAGCATTAGAGATGATGACGGTGACGTTATCGGAAAAATTGAAGTTGGCGTTAATTTAAATGAGTTTGATTTTGAAGTTTTAATGAACACTTTGAAAACGGTTTCTTTAATATTCTTTATAATGATTTGTATTTTATTTGTACTTATGATTATGCTTAAGAAAATCCTTAGAGGTCTTAAAGAGCTTAAAAGAGGGGCTATTGCTATTTCGGAAACTGACTGGGATACTGTTGTTGACATAAGCACAGATGACGAACTTGAAGACATTGGCAACTCTTTTAACAGAATGACGAACAAAATTAGAGATTATTTTGGCTCTATTGAAAAACTTAACAAGGCTTATCGAAAATTTGTACCTAATGAATTGTTTGACATACTTGAAAAGGAAAATGTCCTTGATGTTAATCTTGGTGATGAGGTTGTTAAAGACATATCTGTTATGGTTGTTCAAACAAAAAATTTCTATTCGATTAGACGAAAAATGTCTACTCAAGAAAGCTTTAATTTCCTCAATAATTTCTTTGGGATAATCTCTGGAATAATTAAAAAATCTGGTGGTATTATCGAAGAATATAGAGGTGCCGGACTTTCTGCTATATATCAAAATGATATTGATAAATGTATCGAATGTAGCCTTTATGCCTTTGAAAAGCTTAACAAAGAAAATATTGATATTTTGGTTTATATCCAAAGTGGCGATATTATGGTAGGTATAGTCGGTGATGATGAAAGAATGGAAATTACCTCTGTTTCTGAGGTTCTTAATACAAATTATTATATACAAAAAATTGCTGAAAATAATGATATAAATATGATTATTACAGGAGCAACTTACAATAAAATTGCTGAAAAAGAAAAGTTTAATTTGAGGCTTATCGGTAGAATTGAAAATACTGATACAAATAATGGATATGTTGAATTATATGACATTATTGACGCATATCCTCATAGACAAAAAGCAAATAAAATTATGACATTAGAGCTTTTTGAGCAAGGTGTTAACCACTACATAAACGGTGATATTGGAAATGCAAGAAACAGATTTATCGATGTTCTTAAAATAGATAAAGATGATAAAATTGCTCAATCTTACGTATTTATGTGCGACAAATATAGAAAGAGTGTTCCAGAAAACTGGGCAGGATTTTTTGAAATTTTATAAATTTTAGTTTTTGATTTTTAGTTTTTAATTTAGGCAGGTGAAGGTTGATATGAAATCTATTTTTGATTTTTTTTCTCGCTCAGTTAAATCAAGTTTGACAATATATGAAAATCAGTTTAAGGCTCAGTTTTCAAAAGTTAAAAATGTTGAGAAAAATGTTAGAAAACAGATTAGAAAGGCTTTTCAAAGTGTTGTTTCTTTCATATTTGGAAAACCTTCATCTGTTAAAGATTATTTTAAAGTTTCAAAATGGTATATTTCAAAAAGGTTTGTCCTTAAAATTGTTCTCATTTGTATTGTTTTAGTTTTAGCTGTCATATATGGGCTTATTCCTTTTTTATCTGGTAGGCTTTGGGCGTCATCGCTTACCGTAAATTCTGATGAATATCATACTTTTTCTGGTAAGTGTATGGTCTACAAGGAGGACGGCTCTCTTCTTTATATCGGTACACTCGAAGATGGGGTTATTGTTGGAAGTGGTGAACTCTATGACGATGATAATCTTGTTTATAAAGGCGATTTTGATAAAAATAAATATAACGGAACAGGGACTTTATATGATAATGGAAATATCCTTTATAAAGGTGAATTTTTAAATAATAACTACAACGGAAAAGGTACTTTATATTTTTCAAACGGAAATGTTGAGTTTGACGGTGAATTTGAAAATGGGGTATATAAAACAGGTACTGAATATTATGAAAGTGGTAATAAGAAATATGACGGTAACTTTGTAAATGCCTCTTATGACGGAGATGCAGAAATGTATTCTGATGACGATGACAATTCTACACTATATAAAGGTGCTTTCCAAAACGGAAAATATAACGGCAAAGGCAAACTTTATTCCTCTGGAAGTTTAATCTATGAAGGCGATTTTGTTGACGGAAAATATAACGGCAAAGGTCAGAAATTTGATAAAGGTGTTTTGGTCTATGACGGTGAGTTTTCTGACGGAAAATACAACGGTGAAGGAAGCCTTTACAACGCTAAAACAGGTAAACTTATCTATACAGGTGCTTTCTCTGATGAAAAATATGACGGTGAGGGTACTCTTTACGGTGAGGAAACCGGCAAACTCTTATACAAAGGTAATTTTGCAAGTAATTCTTACAGCGACAAAGGTATTCTTTACAGTGAAGAAACCGGTAGGGTCATATATGACGGTAGTTTTGTAAAAAGTTTATATGATGGCGAGGGTACCCTTTATAGCGAAAATGGTAAAAAACTCTTTACGGGTAGCTTTTTTGAGGGTAAAATAAATTATATGGATTTCTTTAATCAAGATATTGATTACATAAGGCAATGTTTTGGTAAAGAGGACAATATGGAAACATTTGATACAAGTTTCTCTATCGTATATAATGACCTTAAAATTATATTTGAATTTGACTACTCTGAAGATGAGCAAAAACCTATGTTTAGTAAAATTAAATTCTTTGGTGACCAAGAAATTGACGGTATTTCTAAAGGTATGGCTGTCAAAGATATTAATAAAAAATTTGAAGATGAAAAGTTTACAGCTTATAATTTTGCTGCAAGCTCAAGCGAAGTTTCTATGAATGGTTATATCGATAATGAAATAACAGAGGGTATGGCACTTTATTCTGTCAAATATTTGTTTGATGACTATTATATAAGGGTTTATGCTTTAGACGAAAATAAAAATGTTTTGTACTTTGAAATGGGGGGAATTTAATATGTTAAAAAAAATAATTGCATTTTGTGTTTTGTTTACATTTTTATTTCAAACGTTTTGTTTTGCCTCCCCTAGAAGTATATCTATAAATGATGTTAGAAATTATGCAAATGAAAATTGCTCTGAAGCGAAAGATGTTATTCTTGACAGAATAACAAAGGAAATTGAACTTAAACAGGCAAAAGATGCAATTAAAGATATACGAAAAAAAGAAAGTACTGTTAAGTTTTCTTTGCTCTTTAACATAGAGCTTCCGTCAAAACACGGTATGCCAAAGGAAATTGAGCTTATTATGAAAGTCCCTAAAATTCAAAATGAAATTACCGTTTTGCAAAAACAGGAAAACTATGAACGTCTTAAAAATAAGCAAAAAGCTGAATCGGCTTTTTATGATGTTTTGCTTGAAAATTATAATACTAATTATGCAACAGATAGAATTGCAGATAGCTCTGTTACCCTTAAAGATATTACAAGAAAATATCAAACAGGTGATGGAAAAAAAGAAGATGTTGATTACGTTCAAAATCAAATTGACGGTTTTAAAACTAAACAGAAAAGTAGTATTTTAAACCTTAACAATAAGAAAAAAAGTCTTGGTAACATCATAAATTTAGATGTTACTGCTGGCTATGATTTTCAAGAATATTTTCCAGAAACAAACATAACAAGGGATATGTTGCCACAAATCATTGAATATTCAAAACAAAATGATTTTGAACTTTTTAAAAAGACTCAAGCTAGAAAATTAGCCGAAAAAAATGCTTATGAAATTTTGCAGATTTATAAAAGCAAATATAGCAAATATATCGGTGATATTGAGTCATATATAAATAGTCATAAAGATACAGAAATTGATTATGAGGACTTTATAAAAAAATATAACTACACTTTATACCAGATAGATAGCCCTTGGTACGGTTCTTATGTTATAAATCTTTTGTTTTTTAAAATTTATATACCGAAAGAATGGTTTAAGTGGTATTACTCTGGCACAAGGTATATGGAAGACCAGAAATACGCATTGTTTGTTGCACTTGCTGAAAAAGACAAAGCTGTTAAGGCTGAAAAAGATGCTATAACAAGTCTTGAAAACAGTATTTATGACGCATACAACAACCTTAAACAAATGGAGTCTTCTTACAAAAGTGTTTCGGAAGAAATGGAAAAAATCAAGATAGACTATGAACAAAAAAAACAAAAAAATAAAATGGGACTTTTATCTTTTAGTAGTCTTGAATCTGTTAAAGATAGTTTCTACGAAAAGCAAAGTTCTGCTTATGAAATGAAAATGAGCTATGCAAAGGCTCTTAGTAGCTTTAATCTTACAACAAGTGGATACATAGATAAGCTTTTATCTGGTGGAAGTTTTTCTAGTTCTGAACTTGAATCTGGAACAACATTCGCTGATAAGGCAACTTGGTACATCAAAAATCCTCTTACCGAATATAACTTTGAATTTGGTGTAAACATACCAGAGGAGTATGGTGTTAATTATTATCAATTATTTTACGACAATCAGCCTATTGGTGATATGACAGCAACAGATAAACCTATTATTCATTCACCTCTTACATACAACGATACATCGTTGCTTGAAGTTCGTTTATACAAAGACGGAAAGCTTAAATATACTGCGTCTTTTGACGCTGGGCAATATGATGGGGAGCTTGATGTTAAAGCTGTTTCAGACAATTCAACAGCAGGTTCGTCTGATGTTTTTGCAAAATACACTATAACTGATTTAGACAGCCTTAGAAAAGAATTTAAAGTTTCTGACGTTAATGCTGAATATACTGATTTTGAAGTTTTTAGTGGTGATGTTTCTATTGGAAAGGCAAGCAAAAACAATTCTATTGCTACTCTTGGGCTATATTTTAGTGATTTAGAAAAGCTTAAAATTGTTTTCTACAACGGTCAAAGCACAGTATTTACCGGAAAGCTTACTGACATTGGAACTATTACAAGCAACTAAATTATTTATACGATTTTTATTTTTACAAAATTAGAAGTTGTCGATTAAGTTATAATTTTTTTTGAAACCTTTTTCTATCGCAAAAAGGTTTCAAACTTCCAAAAATGCTCTTGGAGCATTTAAGACCTTGGGGCTTTGCCCCAACACCCCACAAGCCTTTGGAAAAAGGCTTGACCTAAACCTTGTATCGGCTTCGCC
>CABVAP010000008.1 GCA_902496345.1 uncultured Eubacteriales bacterium | reverse complement strand
AGAGCATTCGGTTCATACCCGAAGTGTCGGCGGTTCGAGTCCGTTTCCCGCTATACTCTCTAAGATGTATGGTTTTACCGTACATCTTTTTTTATTTCATAAATAGATATTATAAAAGGACTGTTAAACACAATAAAATTGTAATATAACAGTCCCCTCATTTTTACTTGTTATTTTGTTCTAATGCCTTTTTGCAGGCTTCTACTGCTGTTTCAACGCTATCCGTAGATATTAGGAAACCACTATTATGGCAAAAGCTAATTCCATTTATTCCACTTTCGCTAAAAATTTCTTCTTGACTTTTCCCTCTCCAGCTTTCCGGAAAAGGACATCTAAGGTCACTAGTATCTTTGTCAATCGGCACAGCCTGTGCATTAAATCCCCCTCTTTTTGACGGATAAATAACAAATGTTTTGTCAGTCTGTAATATAGCCTTTTTCCAAGGAACATAATAAGGCATTTGCACATAAAAATCATCACTTTTTTCAATAAATCCAGTTATAATTTTTTGAGCCTCCTGATTACTTTTTATATATTCAAACTTCCTACATAATATATCAAGTGCAAATTTTTTCGCCTCATCAAACGCTTCATCAGATGTTTTTGTGGAATTCCAAGTTGGATTAAAATTTGCAATAATACCAGAAAGAATATTTTTTTCACCTGTATTATCAGCGTTATCAAGTTGCTGGATAAACCCTTCATCAAAATTTTGTGCATCTTCTTCTCCCAAAATTTCCTTACCGAACTTTTCCCATAAAAGTCCAAATGCAGCAAAAGGCACTTCATTTTCTCTAACTCTTCTATCGACTTGATGGTGGTCAAACTCCCCTAGCCCAATATCAAAAACAATTCCGTCAAAATCCTCTGGTACGACAAACCCTCTTGTTATTTTTATGTCCGGATATAAGTATGTTAATAAAGCAGCTGAAAAAACATCGTCAGCGTGAAATATACCACCGTGTGTAAAACCATTTTTTATTTTTTCCATTGATAGACACCTCATTTTTATTTTTTAGAAATATTTTACTTGATTAATTGTATATTTAAGTGTTATAATAGAGCTTGTTGTTATATTTGTTGAAATTTTACATTTTCAAAATTTTTTAATTATAACAATGCACTATTTTGAAAGGAGAATACAAATGAATTTTAAAAAAGCTATTATTCATTGTACCATATTTTTGTCATTTGTGCTAAATAATTTTTCATATTCTTTTGCAGAAACTGCTACAGAAATGGAAACTACTACTATACAAGAAACACAACAGACACAACAAACCCAAACAAATAATAATACATCAGCACCAACAATTATTGCCGAATCAGCAATTTTAATAGATGCTGACACTGGAATTGTTCTTTATGAAAAAGACGCTGACTCAAAGCGTTATCCAGCAAGTATAACAAAAATTTTAACAACATTACTTACTATAGAAAATTGTAAGCTTGATGATAAAATAAAACATTCTCATAATGCGATTTTTGGCATAGGGCCAGGAAGTAGCCATATAGGTATGAGAGAAAACGAAGAAATAACTGTAGAGCAAGCGATATATGGTATTATGCTTGCCTCTGCAAATGAAGTCTGTATGGCTGTTGCTGAACATATAGGTGGTTCTGTTGAAAACTTTATGAAAATTGCAAACAACAGATTAAAAGAGATAGGGGCAAAAAACACACACTTTGCAAATCCTCACGGTTTCCACGATGATAACCATTATACAACAGCAAGAGATATGGCTCTTATTATGAAAGAGGCAATAAAGAATGAAACTTTTGTAAAAGTAATAAATACATATAGCTACACTATTCCACCTACAAACATTGTAAATGAACCTCGTTATCTTCACAATAGCAATAAATTTATAAACCCATATAATAATTTTTATTATGAATACTGTGTAGGTGGAAAGACAGGTTTCACAGACCAAGCAGGAAATACACTCGTTACATATTGTAAAAAGGACGATATGAACTTAATTTCCGTAGTTTTAAAGGACCAAGGTACTAATACCTATGTAGATTCAAAAAAACTTATGGAATATGGATTTACCTTATTTGAAGAGAAAAAATTGTTTGATAAAGAAAGTTACACAGGTATAACAAACACAATTCAAACTTTCCACGACCAAACAATAGATTTGGGTAAAATATCAGTTGTTCCTGCTGATGATTTTACTTCGTTCGTTCCTAAAAATATAGATACATCAAAAATAACAACAAAAATCAATTTACCAGAACAAGTTGACGGTCCTGTTAAAATAGGCGATAAAGTCGGTTCTCTTGATGTAATTTACACAGACGACAATAATTCGCAAACGTTAGGTCAGGTTGACCTTGTTTCTAATACAAAAATTGACCTAATACCAGAGGAAACACTTCAAGACGAAGAAAATATGAAAAAGTTTATAGATAACACATTAAATATTTTGCTTATAGCTGCCATTGTTGTCGGTGTAGCTGTTGTCCTTTCTCTTTTAGTATATTTCATAAGAAAGTATATTAGAAATAAAAATAAAAACAGAATATCATTTAAATAAAATTTGTTAAGTATAAAGACTTTGAGATAGTTCAAAGCCTTTATTTTTACCATAAATTTTCGATAACAAAAAAATCAATATTGTTTTATATCTTTTAATCTATAACCCCAAACAAAATATTTACACAAAAAAACAGCCATTCAAGTCATAAACTTAAATAGCTGTTTTTATATATCTGTCGAAAATCAACTCTAACTTTCAGTTAATAATTATTTTATTACATTATCCTCTATAATTGTCCAGAAATAATCGCCTTTTTGAGCTACAATCTTGTGCGTTCTATAGAAATGCGTTTGTTTCATACCATTTATGCCTTTCCATACCTCTTGAACAACAGCGTAACATTTATCGCCCTCAAGAGAAGAACTTATAACCTGAGCTGAATACTGAGCTTTTTCAGTTATTGTTTCTGGTGTATATTCAGAAAAGATACTTCCGTCTTTCATAAGCTGTTCGCTAAAACCTGTAACCGATTTAAGAATTTTTTCACCGGATTTATAAGCAAGTCTACCTTTAAATATATCAACTATATCTGTTGTGGCTTTTTCCCTATCCTTGTTTTCAACTGTTTCTGCTTTTGAAAGGTCATATTCAAGTTGAACATCGTCAGTCTTAATAAGAACAGCATTAACACGAACTTTTAAACTACTACTTCCAAGGCTATAAACCAAACTTCTGTTGCTTTCGCTAACAGGAAAAATCATATCTGTACCATAATCAGCCGATTGAGAAGTCCCCTCAAGTATAACCTCCATACCAGAAGCTGTAGACGAAACAATCTGTGCATCAAGTCTAACCTCTACCCTATTAGCATTAGGGTTGTTTTTATCATACTTAACATTTTTATTTTCTGCGTGATAAACTAAAACGATTTTATCGTTGTATTGTGCAATACCTTCAAGGAAAACTTTATAATTTCCAACTTCAAAAGAAACAGCATCTTGATTAGTTGTTCCATAAATGCTACTTGCATTAAAATCTCTATTAATAGTGTAACGTTTAAATAAATTTTTAAAATCTAAGTATACTTTACTATTAAGATTTGATACACTATCAAAATCCATTCTTCCAAGAATAATACTTCCGTTATTAAACTGGTATAAAGATGGATATTTTTTCATTTTTTTAATGTTTGACGCATCTTCCTCAAGTATAACACAGTCATCATTTTTTGATGAATCTTGTACAACAACATATCCACTTCCAGAAGATTTAATAGTATAGTTAATAGTTGAACCGGCACTAGAAAAAACAGCATTGTCAACGGTTACCTTAACATCTTTACCATTATCAGATGAACCACCGTAAACATATTTAACATCTGTAGGCTGAATAGGACTGTCAAATTCAAAAGGAAACTCAATGTGTGAATTTGTTTCAGGACTATAGAATGAAAGGTTAATACTTTTAACATTTTGGCTAAGTGGTTCAAATCTTAAAATAGTGTTTGATTCATCTTCTTTAGATTGTGACATATTCTGCACAAACGATAAATCCA
Source organism: uncultured Eubacteriales bacterium (assembly GCA_902496345.1). Classification (GTDB taxonomy): domain Bacteria; phylum Bacillota; class Clostridia; order Lachnospirales; family CAG-274; genus MGBC114079. The sequence goes on along the minus strand of CABVAP010000008.1, from coordinate 38,253 downwards.
TACCATAGACATTGCTATTGTTATCTGACAAAATAATATTATATTTTTGAATATCAAATTTGTTGTCAAAATAAAACAAAGTAGCTTTTGAATCAACCAAAATTTTTGATAATTTAATTTCTTGTCCATCAATTTCAGCTTTTTGAGATACATAAGTAAAGTTCGCCTTGTTTGATTTATAAGATGCGTTACTTATAACATTCTTGCCCTCTTTTTCATCAGGTTTACTTTTGCTGTAAGCTGATGAAATAATTATAACAAAAGATATAATAGATACGATTATAGCAGTAATAACAGCAATAAGGACAATATAAAGGACATTACTTCCTCCACTTTCCTCTTGTTGTTCTCCCTCTGAGTCACCGTTTAATTCCTCATCTAATTCTTTAAGAATATCCTCTTTTTCATTTCTAAGAGTATCATAAACAGAAATATCATTTATGTATTCATAATCAACATCTTCAACCTCTGTTGCTGAATCCTGTTTTAATAATTCCTCTATTTCCTTGTCATAATCAACTTGAGGTTCAGAGCTTACCGGCTCTTGTGTTTCGTCAGAAGGTTCATCATCATCGCTTACAACATCATCTTTTGCATTAAGTAGGTTAAAGTCTTCATTTTCTATATCTTCGCTGTTTTCTTCAACATCTTGAATACTTTCTTCTGCACCTACATCTGTACTATCTAAATTATCAGAATTATCAACGTCATCATTGCTAACGCCAATATCATCAGACGTATCAACCTCTGCGTTATTTTCTCCAGAAACATCTTCTGGATAAACAACATTTTCATTCAAAGCCTCTTTGTTTCCATCAATGGTACTAGATGCGACATTTTCCCCGTCATCATCTCTACCTTTAAAAATTTGTTTTAATTTATCTAAAATCAAAATAGATACACCCCCAACTTACAAACTTTATACAGTATTAATATACCATAAATTAGTACATACTGTCAAAATATTTATGAAAAATATGTTAGCTTAAAAACGGGGCAACAGCACTAAAAACCATAATAAATGCTAAAAAAATTGCAATAACACCGATAAATAACCTTTTTTTCTCATTATTAATTTTACTTTTTCTTTTCATAATCATTCTCCTGTTTTTATTATTTTCTTTAAAAATCTAGTTGGTTTAACTGTTTGGTCATATCTTGTTTTTATGATAGAAATAAAAAGAAGTTTTTTAGCACGTGTTATAGCAACATAAAAAAGTCGTCTTTCTTCTTCTATTTCGTCAATAGTAACGCTTTTTTCGTGAGGGATAACCCCCTCGACAGCACTTGTAACAAAAACAATATCAAATTCAAGCCCTTTCGCACTGTGCATAGTTGAAAGAATAACACCCTCTTTTGTCGTAGCTCTCTTTGTTTTTTGTTCTTTCATTTCAGAAATAACATCTTCAACGTGGGTCAAATATTCTTCTATTTTATCATACCCTTTTGCTGATTCTTGAATTTCATCAAGCACTTCAAAAAGGCTTTTAGGATTTACTTTTCTAAAGTTTGCATATTCCTTTATATATTCATCATACCCAATAATTCGTCTTATATATTTAAAAGCTTCGTATGTTGTTTTGTTTTTTGCAGACACCAAGTTATATATAAGTTCGTCAAGCCTATCGCTTTGCCAACTTTGTATATTTTTTGATTCAAAAAATGCGTTAAGTAAAGTTGTTTTTTTATTATTTTTAGCCTCTGCAATTAAAGCTTTGCTTATATATCTTTTGGGTTTGTTTATAATTCTTTCAAGTGCTAAATCATCATTTGAATTTAAAATAAGCCTTAAATATGCAAAAATATCTTTTGCAACTCTATGCTCATAAATGCTAGGTATTTCATCTTTAATTTGATAAGGTATGTTAAAATCCATAAATGCGTCAACAATGGCCCTTGCTTGTATGTTAGTTCGATATATAACAGCAATCCTATCATAACTAAGTTTAAACCTATCAACATAACTTATAACTTTTTTTGCAATTTCGTTAGCCTCTGTTGAAATATCATCACTTTTTATAAGAACGGGCATATTACCCTCTTTTTTTGTTCCCTTTATTATTTTTTCATACCTGTTACTATTGTTCTTTATAACGGCATTGCATAAATTTATAATTTGATTTGTCGAGCGATAATTTGTATCAAGGATAATTTTCTGAACATTATCAAAATCATCAGGAAACTTTAATAAAAACTCAGGTCTTGCCCCTCTAAATTTGTATATACTTTGGTCATCATCTCCAACAATAAAAATATTGCTGTTTCTTTCTGTCAAAAGTCGTATACATTGATATTGAGCATTATTAATATCTTGAAATTCATCTATGAGTATGTATTTATATCTGTCTTTCCACCTTTTTAAAACATCAGGATTCTGTTGTAATAGTTCATAGCACTTACAAACCATATCATCAAAGTCAATTTTAGCATTTTCACTTTTTATATTTTCATACGCAACATAAATAGAGGCAAATTCTGATTGTCCAAAGTTAGAAGATTTATGGTTATCATAATTTTCAAGCTCACTTTTAACTAAAGAAATTTCATTCATAATATTAGAAATATATTCTTCTTCATCGTCAATTATAAGTTCTTTTTCTTTAATTATTCTTTGAATTATAGCCTTTTTTTCATCATCACGTATAACATTATCAAGTGTAAATCCAAAACTATTTCTAAGTATTCTAAAAAAGTAAGAATGAAATGTTCCAAATGTAACGTTGCTGTTTTGCTTGTCGATTCCGTTAAAACGACTTTTCATTTCATTAGCAGCAGCCTTAGTAAATGTTATAACAAGAATGTCTTTAGGTAAAACATTATATTTTTCTATAAGAGTTTTTATTCTGTGTATAATAACCGTTGTTTTTCCACTTCCTGGGCCGGCCAAAACCATCATAGGCCCTGTGTTATGAGAAACAGCCTCTCTCTGTTTTTCATTAAGTTCTAGTTTAGACATCTAAATTGCCTCCAAAAAAAATCAAAAAAATACTTTATAAATTTCCATAATGCGTGTATAATTATTATAACATAAATTTTACATAAGGCAATACTGCAAATTTAATAGGGAGGACTTAAAATGCCAATTTGTTTTATTCTATTTGTAGGTACTACACTAGCGATACATATTATGATGCGAAAAAATAAAGTTGATTTAAAAAAAGATATAGAAGATGTTATGGAAAAAGAAATGCAAGCGAATATGACAAGAAAAAGAGATGTAGAAGATAAATTTTACATAAAACCTGATGTAGATATATTACCGATAAAAAATTACGAAGAAACAGACAAAAATAAGAAAATTATAAATATACAAAATAAAATTTTGAAAAAGTCAAAATTACCTATGTTAAGGTTTGACGAACAAATTTCAAATACTGATTTAAAATTAAAATATGGATTTTCAAATTTAGATAAAATAACTATTTACGAGGAACATTATAATTCTTATATGAAAGAGCTTGTATCTTGGGCAGAAATGCTTTTACAAGAAGATAATACAACTGATGCCGAAATCATTTTAAATGAAGCATTAAGACTAAAATGTGATTTAAGCAAAGCATACATATTACTCATAGATATATATAAAAAAAATAATCGCAATGAAAAACTTTCCTCATTAAGAGAATTAGTTGAAAATTCAGAATTAAGTTTAAAATCAAAAATATTGAAAAATTTTTAATATACTAAAGGAGTAAATAATGAATACAAATGTCTGTGAATACTGTTTAAATTATGAATATGACGAATTTACTGGTATGTCATATTGTCAAGTTTCTCTTGATGAAGACGAAATGGCACGCTATATGTCAAATACATATTATAATTGCCCATATTTCCAATCAAATAATGAGTATGAAGTTGTAAAGAAACAGAATTAATATATTTTTAAACTATCTATATAATTAACCAAAAAAGGGATTGAAACAAAACGTTCCAATCCCTTTAGTCTGTTGATTTTTTGACAACCTTGAAAAACCCAATATTATTTTGCAAATTAAACTAGCAAAATAAACAACTTTTTGTGTGGTTCTTTAATTCCCTAAAACAGTTGTTGCTCCAATAAAAATGCAATTTTCATTGATAGATTAACACTCTATAACAATTATTTTGAAATCGACAATACATATAAAAATCAATTTTATCAACAATTTTAAAGGATTGAAACAAAATATTCCAATCCTTTTTTCTTATTTTTTCTTTGTTATAATACTTGTTATATTTTCAAAATCCGTACCTTTAGGAATTTTAAATGTTCCAGTTTTTATGTTTGTAGTCTTTTTATTATTTACCAAATATTTTTCATAATCTGAAGCGTTATCAATAACACCTTTTTCTGCTAAAGCCGTACTAACTTTTCTAGCATTAGCACCAGAGCTTATAGTAATTTCAGCAAATAAATCATCACCAGAATTTGGTGTATCAGATTGAACATTTTCTTTTTGTTCATTTTCAGAAGAGTTAGGCTGACTATCGTCTGAAGCATCTTGTTTTTTATCGTCACCAGATTTATTTTTATTGCTATTTATATCTTTATCATTTTTACTATTTTTTGCCTTTCCAGAATTATCAGAAGATACACCTTCGCTTTTTGTAGCTTCCTCTGGGTCAATATTACTATAGATAACAGTTTCCTTCTCCATAGTTTCAGCTTCATAGTGTGCTGGAGCTGATGCTGTTGTTTCTTCAAGTTCATCTTGACCTTGATTATCCTGAACAATTTCTGTAGAAACCTCTATTCCGTCCACAGCCACATCATTACTATCAGAAACACCATAAGCAATCCAAACAACAATAGATGTAAAAATTATACCAACACCAAGCCCTAAAATAAAACTTCTTTTATCCAAAAAAATCACCTTGCCTTTCCGAGTTCCAAAATAAGTTTAATTTCGCCTTGCCCAATGTTCAAAGCCTTTGATATTTCAGAAATAGACAGACCTTGTTTTTGCATTTCTTGGATTTTGTCATATTTAGGATTTTTGTATTCCTGTTTCATTTTATTTACAGAATTCATAAATTCATTATATCCATCATCGACATAAGAATTTTTATTTTTTACTCTTGCACTGTTTACTTTTTCACTAGCCTCAACGTCAACTTTTGCTCTTTTTTCTTTCATATCGTCAATCATTTGATATAAAAATAATAGTTCTTGATATTTCTCTTCAAATTCTTCAAATACATCAGAAGAAAGCTTGTTAAGCTGTTCAATTGCATTATCTGCATCATCGATAGCCTGTTTAACAAGTTGAACAGAGGCATTAGCTTCAAGATAGTCATTAACATTTTTATTTTTTCTGCTGTCCTTTTTTCCGACACAAGCAAAAACCACCAAACCTATCCCAATAATTATTAATAAAACAAGTATAATATTAAATACCATTTTTAACTCCTTGATTATATGCTAACATCAAAAAGACTTGTGCTTTTATTTTTCTTAACTTTTTGCTCGTCTTTTCTAGTATCTCGTTTTTTGTTACCCTTGTATTGACCTTTATTTCTATTTTGACCGTCTTTAATTTCATTGTGTTCAGACTTATTAACTTCGCTCGTCTGAGTAGCATTTTGTTCGATATGCTGTTGAAACTCATAGTTAAAAGCCTGTTGCTGAGCATCATATCTTTGATTTTGACTAGCTGTAGGACTAATCTCTGTAGACCTATTCATCATAAGTTGTAAATCAACTGGTTGAATAGCCATAAAATCACCCTCTTTTATAATAACAAAAATCAATAATTATTTATATATTCAATTAAATATACTATAACTAACAGAATTTGGTTACACTTTTAAATCAAAGCACCAACTGTAACTTTACCTTTGTTGTTTATCAAAGAACAATGTTGAAGGTCATCTCTAACATATAAAACTGCGTCATCAATAGTAACTTTCACCCCTGAATAAATAACAGAACTAGCAGAAATTCTACCATTTTTCTGTTTAAGCTGGGGAAGTATAGATTCAACTTTTTGTTGGGCCTCCGTAATTTTTGATTTAAGAACCAATTTAGACCTAATAGCATCGATAAGCATTTTTTTCTTATCATCAGATAATTTTGTAATGTCTGCCTTTTGCAATATATTAATAGCTTGCTCCGTCTGTCTAAACTGTTCACTATACTTTTCAATATCAGCAACTGCTTGTTTGTATTCTTCAAGCTGAACAGGGTTAACACCAACTTCAAGTTCAGTAACAGTTGCCATATTAGAGCCAATAACTTTAGCCTCTATTTTGTTACCAACTACAGCTCTACCACCAACAAAAAGTCCCCTCTTTCCAATAAGTGCAAGCACATTACCACAAGACAAATTGCTGTGCATAATAGAGTTTGCTGTTATGTTACCACCAGCTGTTATTGTACTACTTTCAACAAATTTTACGTTGACATCGCCACCAGCTTCGATAACAGCTTTACCGCCACCTTGAACACCTTTCATAATTAAGATATTGCCTTTTGCCTTGATTGTAGCACCTTCGACACTACCCTCAATTTCGACATCAGCACCAGCGTTCACAGAGAAACCAGATAAAACGCTACCCTTAACAACAATTGTACCAAGAAATTCAACATTACCAGTAGAGTTATCGACATCTCCCATAATTTCAAGTATAGGGAAAACACTCACTCTACCGTCCATATAAAGTATTCGCCCACTTATTTCAGAAATAAGCGTAACACCGTCTTCAAGGATTTTTGTATTTTTACCTTTAGGCAAAACAGGAGCTTTTTTAGGTCTTTCGGCAGGAATGCTTTTAGCAAAAACAGTCATACCGTCTTTACCTGGAACAGCAGGGTGAGCTATAGCAAGCGTCTGCCCCTCAACTGCCGTTTCAAACAAATTAAGATTTCTATAATCAACAGAACCATCATCAAGTTCTTTAGGTTTCAAAGATTTTTTATCTGTGGTAAAGAAATATTCAATATATCCATCAACACCTTTAAGAGGTTCGTCACCTATTGCAACTTTATACCACTCGCCATAATTTTTATCAGCAACAAGTTGTCCAATATAATCCTCATCAATACCATATCGTACACCATAACTATTTAAAAGACGTAAAATATCAGTTTTTGTCAATAATGTACCGTCATTTATAGGTGCATTAAAAGCAATAGATACGCTCATCTTATCCTCTGCAACATTAACATCAATACTTTCATTTCTTGATATATTGTTGTTGTTTTCTTGCATAAGAATCCCTCCCAATTAGTTTAAAAATAAAATGGATTTATATTTACCAAGTTTACTCTGAAGTTTCATAACAGCCTTAGAATGTATCTGAGAAATTCTCGACTCTGATACACACATTATTTTACTAATCTCTTTAAGAGTAAGTTCCTCAAAATAATATAAAGTAACTACATTTTTTTCTTTTTCAGTAAGTTGATTAATAGCATCAACAAGTATATTTTTAATTTCCTTTCTTTCGTAACTTAAATCAGGCGTGTCTGATTTAGTTTCGACAACATCAGCAACGGTGACTTCTTTGTTCGGGTCAACATAATCATCAAGCGAAATCAACGATGACGCAACCGATTTCTGCATAACCTCTTTTACTTCATCAACCGAAACTTCCATTTTTTCTGCAAGTTCTTCGTATGTAGGTTCTCTCCCAAATTCAGCCTCAAGAGATGCGTAAACTTTATTCATCTGTTTACTTTTTTGTCTAACAGTTCTAGGCACCCAGTCGAGCTTTCTTATGTTGTCAATTATCTCTCCTCTTATCCTTAAAGAGGCATAAGTTTCAAACTTGACTCCCTTGTCAGTGTCATATTTGTCAATGGCATCAATAAGGCCAAAAATCCCATAACTTATAAGGTCCTCAAATTCAACATATTGTCCAATGTGTACGCTTATTCTTCCAGCAACAAGTTTAACAAGAGGGGCATACTCTAAAATAAGCTTTTCTTTAATCAAAGGCTCTTTTGAAATCTTATAAGCTCGCCATAAATCTTCTCTGTCGTCAGCCATTAGCTCCCCTCCAACTCAAATAATAATGATACCTAATAAAAATTTTTTATATAATTTATAAATTAAACAGTTTCTTTTTCAGAAATTTCTGTTGCATTAGCCTCTGTAACTTCGTCAGATTCTTTGTTTTCATCAGCCTGACCATCTTCATTTTCTTCCTCAGGTTCTGGATAAAAATTCTTAATAACAAAGTTTCTGATAACTTTTCCAATAACAAAAAACACAACAATAGTTAGGATAATATACAAAACTTTCACATACAAAGGGTTTGAGGTAAAAATACAACAGACATTCACGATTAAAGCTGCAATAATAGTGATATAGATATGTAACTTTTCAACCAATAATCCCACCGCCTTAAATAACGAATGTGCCGTGTCCAATAGTTTTAACAACGAGCCTTCCGTCCTCTGCATATAATTCAATAGTTCTACCATAGTTAGAGCCAGTATGTTTAGCAATTATAGGTATGCCATACATAGTCAAAACCCTAATGCTAGACTCAACGTTTCTGTCACCAATTCTCATATTTTCATTGGTGGAGTCAAAGGCAAACATCTGAGCCCCACCTGTAATTTTCGCTTTCAAAAAATCTCTTTTAGCACCAGCAATGCACATATCCATAATCAGTTTTTTTATTGCTGAATCTGCAAATTTAGCAACATTAGAATTATTTTTAATTTGTGTACTGTCAGGTAGCATAACGTGAGCAAGCCCGGCAATCTTGTTGATAGGGTCATAGAGAGTTATCCCAACACAAGAACCAAGCCCAAGTGTAGTCAAAATTCCAGGACTACGTGTTATATTCAAATCTGCCATTCCTACAATAATCATTTTATTAAACGAACTCATTTATCACTACTCCTATACGCCAAAATAGCTGAATTCAAATGTCTATCCAGTAAAAACGATTTAATTCTCATCGTCACTAAGTTCTCTATCTTTTCTAGCTTTAAACCTCTGTTCAAAGAAAATGTAATCAATAATCTTTTCTCTTTCTTCAGCATTTAAGTCAAAGAATTGAGTTCTATACTGATATTTGAAATTCGACTTAGGATATTCCTGCTTGTGCAAAATTTCGCCTGATGCAACAGCACATTTATAATTCAAGGTTATTAAAAATTTAACCTTATCACCAATTTTAAGTTCTTCGTTTGATAAGAAACGTATACCACCTTCACCAAGGTCTTTAACTGTACCCTCAAAGAAGCCCTCATTACTTTCTTCGGTCAAATCATCAGAAAGCTTAATAAATTTAAGAGGTAAAACGCAATCGAATCTAAAAAATTCACGTCTTTGAACTTTTTCAAGTTCGTCTTTAACTTCAACAACCATAAAATTAAAGTCATCTAAATATACGTATTCTTTTATAATAGCATTATATTTAAGTATGCCCGTTTCGGTAACAAAGCTAAAAGAATATTCCTCGTCAACAGGTAACTTAATAATCTTACCATACATCATAGGTATATAAAGAAGTAGCCTTCCGTCATTGTAGTTTTCTTCTACTAAACTGGTATATGTAACTTTTTTCCCAGAGCTACCCTCAAGGGTGATTTCAACTCTGTTTCCTGTCTGTATGTTTTTTAAAGACACTACAGCCACCTCCTAATTTCCAAAAATATTAACAAGTCTTTTCATAAAACCACGTATGCCGTTTTCCTCAGGATTTTGTTCAACTTTAATGTTCATAAGCCTTTTGCTTATATTCTCAATAGCTTTGGTAAATTCGCAGTTAGGAAAACAAATAGTTGCCGGCTCTTGGTGTTTAACAGCTTTAACTAAAAATTTATCATAAGGTATGTACCCTAGATTTTGCAAAGGAACACCTAAGAATTTGCCAGATGCACGTGAAATTTTATTATAAATATCATTTCCCTCTTCATCGTCATCAACTCTGTTGACAACGACTTTAAAATCAGGAATTTTATTATTATGACTTTCTTCCTTAATAGTTTTAATAAGTGCATAAGCATCTGTAACAGATGTTGGTTCAGGGGTTGTTACGATAATGGTTTCATCAGATGCTTTAATAAAGTTAACAACCGATTTGGAGATACCAGCACCAGTGTCTATAATTATTATATCAGAAATTGCATCAAGATAAGAGAAATTATTAATAAAATAATTAAGTTGCTTTTCTGTAATATTGGAAAGTTCTTTAAGTCCCGAACCACCAGAGATAAATTTAATTCCCATAGGTCCATCTGTCAAAACTTCTTCAACATCTCTTTCGCCTCGTAAAACATCAGCAAGATTGTATTTTGGCAATATTCCAAAAAGGACTTCGATGTTGGCAAGACCAAAGTCAGCATCGATAATAACAACCCTTTTGTTAAATTTACTGAACTGGATAGCAAGGTTCAAAGAAAAGTTAGTTTTGCCAACCCCACCTTTGCCACTTGTAACAGTAATAACCCTTGATGAAAGGTCAAGCTTTGGTTGCCTTTGTTGAATATTGTTTTGATTTATTAAATTTCTCAAATTATTAGCTTGGTCCATAAAACTACCTACTTCCCAATAAATCTTTCGCAATTTTTTCTGGTTTAATAACTTCTATATCATCAGGGACGTTTTGTCCATCGGTAGCATAAGAAATCTCTCTACCTGTTTCATAACAAATGTTTAAAACTGAACCAAGACAAGATGTTTCATCAAGCTTAGTAAATATAATTCTAAAATCAGCTATTTTTGAGTAAGCCTCTATGATACTAAGTAAGTCCTCATACTTAGTAGTGATACTAAGTACAAGATATATTTCTGCATCTGGTATAACATCTAAAAAAGATTTAAGTTCATTAAGATTTTCAGAATTTTTATGTGACCTACCAGCAGTATCTATAAAAATAACGTCATTAACAATTTTAAATTCGTTTATTTTTTCGATAACATCTTCGCTGTTATAAACAACCCCAACTTCAGAGTTTAAAATATCTGCATAAGTTTTAAGTTGTTCAACTGCTGCAATTCTATATGTATCGGCAGTAATAAAACCAACATTTAATTTATCTTTAAAAATAAACTGAGAAGATAACTTAGCGATAGTTGTCGTTTTTCCAACACCAGTAGGGCCGATAAAGACAACATTTTTAGCAAAAGACTTTCCTCTTTTTTCAACAACAAGTGTTTTAGGCTCGCCAAGTATCTTTATTATTCTATTATACACTATTTTCACGATTAAGTTAATATCCAAATTATCCAAATCTTCAATATTTTCAATATTTTCTAATAAAAATTCAACAATATGAGGTAAAACCCCTTGAGCAGTGAGCTTTTCATAAAAAAATTGAAGCATAGTGTTGTCATATTTTCTTGTTCCGTTGTAGCTATAAGCAGAAACGGTAAGCTTGTGCATAACCTGTTCCAAAAGACCCTCTGTGTCATTAAGTTTTTTCTCAAGTTCATTTATAGTCTTTTGTTGGCTTGCAATCTTTTTGCTATCCTGTGCTGATTTTTCTATCATCTTTTTGTTAAATTCTGATGTAGTCGGCTCAGCTTTTTTAACTTCCTCTTTTGGGATAGGCTTATCTTCATAAGCTGCCGTAACTTCAACGCGAGGTTTTCTGAAAAAGGAGAATAACCCCCTCGGTTGAATCCTTTTTATATTTAAAATTTCGGCATTTAAACCAAGCTCATTTTTGACCATTTCAATAGCCTCTTGCTCAGTTTTTGCCTCATATTTTTTCATTTTCATACTATACCCACCATTCCAATAGACTGTATTTCAGCATTAGGTTCTATTTCGTTAAAAGATAAAACAACTAAATCAGGTGCAACCTGTTCAACAAGTCTTTTAAAATAAATTCTTACAATAGGTGAAGTAAGAATAATAGGTTGAAGACCAAGAGAAGTAAGTTTTGCAATTTCTTTGTTAAGACTTGCAAAAATAAGTTGAGTTCTTTCTGGGTCCATAGAAATATAAGAGCCGTGTTCTGTTTGCTGAACGCTGTCCCTAATTTCCTGTTCAACCTGAGGGTCAAGAGTAATAACCTTGTTGTTTGCGTTTTCACCAAAGTATTTTTGAGAAATAGACCTTCTCAAAGCCTGTCGTACATATTCAGTAAGCATATCTGTATCCCTGGTAAGCTGGGAATAGTCAGCAAGCGTTTCAAGTATAGTAACTAAATCTCTGATAGAAACTCCTTCGCTCAAAAGATTGGCAAGAACTTTCTGAACATCACCTATAGACATTTGTTTAGGTATAAGTTCATCAACAAGAACAGGGTTATTTTCTTTTATGTTATCCACAAGATTTTGAACATCTTGTCTGCTTAAAAGCTCGTGGAGATTATTTCGAATAACTTCAGTTAAGTGAGTTGCAATTATTGCAGGAGGGTCAACAACAGTGTAACCAAAAGCTTCTGCCCTTTCTCTCTGTGATTCAGAAATCCAAAGAGCAGGAAGTCCAAGGTAAGGTTCAACTGTTTCAATACCGTCTATTTCTTCCTCAACATATCCAGGGTTCATCGCCATATAGTGGTCAAACATAATTTCCCCACCGGCAACGTCAACGCCTTTTATCAAAATCCTATATTGATTAGGGCTAAGTTTAATATCATCTCTAAGACGAATAACAGGAACAACAGCACCAAGTTCAAGGGCTATCTGTCGCCTAATCATAACAACACGGTCAAGGAGGTCACCACCTTGATTATTATCTACAAGAGGTATAAGACCATAACCGAAAATAAGAAGTATAGGGTCGACATTCAGTAACGATATAACGTTTTCTGGTTTTCTAATTTCCTCAACTTCCGAATCATCTGTAGTAATTTCCTCTTGAATAGATGCCACTTTCAAAGATTTGTCTATAGCACTTCCACAGTACAAGAGCAATATACCAAAAGGAACAAAGAAGTAGATAGGCAAAGGTGTGAATACACCCAAGAAAATCATTACAGCACCAGCTATGTATAAAGTGATTGGTTTAGTGAAAAGCTGTGTTGCAACTTGTCCACTTATGTTAGTATCTTCAGTAGCCTTTGTAACAAGTACACCGGTTGCTGTAGAAATCATAAGAGCAGGGATTTGACCAACAAGACCGTCACCAATAGTCATAAGGGTATATTTAGAGGCAGCCTCAGCAAAGCCTAATCCACTACCAATCATACCAATAGAGATACCACCGATAAGGTTTATAAAGGTTATGAGGATACCAGAAATTGCATCTCCCTTTACAAACTTAGTAGCACCGTCCATAGAACCAAAGAAACTAGCTTCATCGCTGATTTCTTTACGTCTTGCCTTTGCCTCTTCATCGTTTATAAGACCAGTGTTAAGGTCTGCATCGATAGCCATCTGTTTACCAGGCATAGCATCGAGTGTGAAACGAGCAGTTACTTCGGCAACCCTGTCAGAACCCTTAGTAATAACCATAAAGTTTACGATAACGATAATAGCGAAAATAATGATACCAACTGTCATATCGCCACCGGCAACGAAACTACCAAAGGTATTAACAACTTCACCGGCATATCCTTGACCAAGGATAAGACGGGTAGAACATATATTAAGTGCAATTCTAAACAAAGTAGTAATCAAAAGCAAGGTTGGGAACATCGACATTTCAAGTGATTTTTTAGAATAGATTGCATTCATCAAAATAAGCAATGATAAACATATATTCAACATAAATAAAAAGTCCAAAAACCATGCTGGAGGTGGAACCAATATAATAAGAATAATTGCTATGATAAATACTCCAAGAAGCATTTCGCGAATTTTCATATTAAAACTCCTTTTCTATTTAATAAAATAAACGCAGGATTTTAAGACAATCTGTCAAATACCTGTTAACATAACATTTAGAACTAATTTAGTTTCTTATTTTTTATATTATAAACAAAAGCGAGAATATCTGCAACAGCTTGATACAATTCAGGAGGAATCTGATTTCCAACATCAACTGTATTGTACAAAGCCCTTGCCAAAGGTCTGTTTTCAACAATTTCAACGTTGCTGTCTTTTGCAATTTCCTTAATACGTCTGGCAAGGTGGTCAACACCCTTTGCAAGAACAATAGGAGCATCTGCTTTTTCCTTGTCATATTTAAGTGCAACAGCATAATGCGTTGGGTTTGTAATAATAACGTCGGCGTCTGGAACTTGTTGCATCATTCTTCTCATAGATGCCTGACGCATTCTTTGTTTTATCTGACCTTTAACCTGTGGGTCTCCCTCTATGTTTTTATATTCGTCTTTAACTTCTTGCTTACTCATTTTAAGTTTTTTAAGGTGAGAATATTTTTGGTAAGCAAAGTCGGCAACAGCTATTATTATAAAATAACAGCCAACCTTTATTCCTAAATTAACACATAAGTCACCAACATATATGAAAGCTTTAGAAACATTCATAAACATAATAGTTTTAATAATCGGAAGTTCATCAACAACCCCCGTATAAACAATATAAATTACAAAAAATAACTTTAAAAGAGATTTTATAAGCTCAACAAGAGATTTAACAGAGAACATTCTCTTGATACCTTTTAATGGGCTTAAATTTCCCAATTTAGGCTTTAATGGCTCCAATGTAGGGTGCCAACCAACCTGAATAACATTTGTAAGCATTCCGAGTACAAAAGCAATTGCAAAAATCGGAAGGCAAATAAGAAAAATCTTTGTAAGTATGAACAGTATAAATTTAACTATATATTGTTCTTCAAATATTTTGTCAATATCTTCAATAAGCAAAAAATTATGCACGACAAGTTCAGCAGAACCGTCATACATATATCCAGCAAAAATCTTCAAGGACAAAAAACCGAATATAAATAAAACAGTCGTTGCAATTTCCTGACTCATTGCAACTTGACCACTTTCCCTAGCCTTTTCCAATTTTTTCGGAGTTGGCTTTTCGGTCTTATCATCATCGAAGAAATGAAGATTTATTTTAATATAAAATTTATTTTTTTCATAACTCATTGCATCATAACCTTTATAACATTAAGTACTGCATCAGAAATTTCATTATAAAATATACTAGAAACTCCAGAAAGCATAGGTGCTATAAGCATCATTGTTACAAGACCAGCGAAAAGCTTTGCTGGTATACCAACAACGAAAACATTTATTTTAGGAACCGTTTTAGTAAGGATACCCAAAACCAAATCCATAATAAGTATAATAGCAATAACTGGCAAAGCTATCGAAAAGCCTATGGCAAAAAAGTCAACAACCAAACCAGAAATAACAGAAATAAGCTTTCCATTCATAAACAATTGAGCAGAACCTAGTGGAACAGCCTTATAGCTGTAAAACAAAGATTTTATAATAAGATGATGTCCATTTGTAACTATCATCAAAGTACATAAAGCAAAATAATACAAATTACCAGAGATAGGAACTTGCTCTTGTGTAATCGGGTCATATACACTAACCATAGAAAAACCTATTTGTTGGTCAATAAAATGTCCGGCAAAATATGTAATGTTAAGGACAAGAAAAACAACAAATCCAATAGTAAAGCCCACAAGAAATTCTTGCATTATTAGCATTCCATAACCCAAAACAGAATCTGCATATTCAATCTGTGTAACAACATCGCCAGAGTAGAACAGAATTGCCGATATAGCCAAAGAAAGAGCAATTCTAACCATAGCTGGAATGTGCGTTCCACCGATAACAGGCGTAATCAAAATAGTTCCCATAATTCTTACAAATATAAGAATAAATAAATCTGCATTTGAAAGAATTTCAACCAAAGCTGCTGCATTTGAAGAATCCATAAAACTCCTCTTTCCTTACTGTATAAACTTAGAAAAATCCGAATACAGATTTAAAAATAAGTCTTGAAGGGTGGTAAGAATAAAAGCTCCAAAAATTATAAGCGAAATAAATATAGCTAAAATTTTTGCTATAAAAGCGAGGGTTTGCTCGTTTATAGATGTAACCGTCTGAAATATACTGACAATAAGACCAATAACAAGACCCATAAGAAGTGGAGGAGCCGAAGCATATATAATAGCTTTAAGCGTTTGCTGTACAACAGTAATTACCATATCCTGTGACATTCATACTCACTCCTTACCTAAAAGTTTTTATAAGATTACCAATAACCAAGTTCCAGCCATCAACCAAAATAAATAACAATATTTTAAATGGAGCCGATATAAGAGCTGGAGGAAGCATCATCATACCCATAGCCATAAGTGTCGACGCAACAACCATATCTATAGCTATAAAAGGTATGTATAGCACAAAACCAATTTTAAAACCTTTAGTTATTTCGCCAAGTATAAATGCTGGAATAAGAACGGAATTAGGAATATCCTCTTTTTTCTCATAAGAAGAATTTCCCGAAATATCAGCAAAAAGTTTAAGGTCTTTGTTTTCGACCTGTTTAAACATAAATTCTCTCAAAGGGTCCATAGCCTTGTCGACAAATTCTTCTTGACTAATCTGCCCCTCTGAATAAGGAACAAAAGCCTCTTCGCTTATTTTACTTATGGTTGGACTCATAATAAAAAGAGTAAGGAATAAAGTCAAACCAACTAAAATCTGATTAGGTGGCATCTGTTGTGTACCTAATGCAGCACGCAAAAAGTGCAATGAAATTATAATTCTTGTAAAAGACGTAAGTATTATAATAAGTGATGGAGCTAAAGTAATTACAGTTATTAATAAAAGAACTTGTAAAGTAGAAGAAGTAGCTTGTGTTCCACTTTCTCCACCAATATTTATATCAATGTTAGGCAAAGTACCTAAAATATCATTATCTGCAAAAACAATAGATGATGCCAAAAGAACAACACTCAAAACAATAATATTGCAAATAATAAATTTAAACAACTTCCTTTTATGCATAACTTTTTTCGCTCCAATTTGTTTTTCATATTTGAAAATCACTTTTCGTCTGTTTTATCATTTTTGTCGGCACCATCATTAGTACCAACATTTTTAAATTTACTAAAACAATCTTGAAAATACTTTTCAAAAGGCAACTTGACCTTTTCGACTTCAATTTCCGAAATATCATCTTTTGAAACTTCAGAAATAAAAGTTATATTTTCCTTTGAAACACCAATAAGAAAATACCTTTCGCCAACTTTAACAACTTGTAATGAATTACTTACACCAAGTGGCATAGTTGAAACAATTTTTAATGAACTATTTCTTCTTGCACCCATTTTCATAGAGCCAATCCATCTTGTTGAAAAGTAGGCAAGAAATAAAACTATCGCAAAAGCGATAATTATAAGAAAGAACTGGCCCGCAGTAGCAAAACTAGAAGACCAGTTACTTTCGCTATCTAATTGCATTTCAAGACATATTATGTAATTTGTCAACATAAGATTAGCCTATAACTTTTTTAACTGCTTCAAGAACTCTGTCAGGCTGGAAAGGTTTAACGATGAAATCTCTAGCACCGGCTTGAATAGATTCAATAACCATTGCTTGTTGTCCCATAGCAGAACACATAATGATAAGAGCGTTAGCATCTTCGCCCTTGATAGCTTTAGCAGCCTGAATACCGTCCATTTCTGGCATTGTTATGTCCATAATAACAAGTGTTGGTTTAAGTTCTTTGTATTTTTCTAAAGCTTTAGCTCCATTTTCTGCTTCGCCTACTACGTTATATCCGTTTTTAACTAAGATGTCCTTAAGCATCATTCTCATAAATGCAGCGTCATCTACCAATAAAATATTTTTATCTGCCATTTTCTGGTCACTCCTTATATTTATATATATTATTTTATAATTAACACAAATTGTTAAATAAGCACCTATTAAATTCTGTCTTCAACACTTACTATATCAGTTATACGCACACCAAAGTTTTCATCGATAACAACAACTTCACCTTTAGCTATATGCTTACCGTTTACTAAGATGTCAATTGGTTCTCCAGCGAGTTTATCAAGTTCAACGATTGTACCTGGAGAAAACTCAAGAATTTCCTTGATAAGTTTATGAGTTCTTCCGAGTTCAACTGTAACCTCAAGAGGAACGTCCATAATTATACCAATGTTTTCTTTTTGTTGCATAACTGCAGAAACATCAAAACTTTGGAACTGAGCAGGTTGCACATTAACGTTAGCCTGAGGCTGTTGATACATTGGTTGCTGTGGCATCTGCTGATACATTGGCTGTTGATACATCTGCTGTGGTTGCTGATACATTGGCTGTTGATACATTGGCTGTTGATACATCTGTTGTGGGTCCATCTGTGGTGGTTGCTGATACATCTGTGGTTCAGGCTGTGCTTGTGGCATAGGCTCTGGTGCTGGCTGTGGAGCCGGAGCCGGTGTAGGCTCTGGTGCTGGCTGTGGAGCCGGAGCCGGTGTAGGCTCTGGTGCTGGAGCCGGAGTTTCATCAACAGTTTCTCCTCCACCCATAGCTGAACCATTTCTCAATGAATTAACCATATCCAAAGCGAAACCAACAGGAAGTATTTGCATTATCTCACTATCAATTAAAGTTCCAACTTCCATTCTGAAACAGGTAGCAACAATAGGGTCTTCTTCAAAGCCCAACTGTTCAAAGAAAGAGTCATCATTAAAATCAAGAATAAATGCGTTAGGTGTATCAATATCTATTTTCATATTGAGCATAGACGATAAAGATGTTGCAGAAGAACCAACCATCTGATTCATAGCCTCAGCGATAGCACTAAGGTCAAGCTCAGAAAGTGGAGTTGTATCGTCTACCTCTCCAGAACCACCCATCATAAGGTCTGCGATAATTTTAACGTCGTGTTGTTTAAGCACAAGGACATTTGCACCGATAAGACCTTCCTTATATCCAACTTTAATACCTACACAAGGTCTATCATATCTATTTGCTAAATCTTTCCAGCTAAATACTGAAACCTTTGGAGTTGTTATATTAACTTTCTGGTTAAGCAACGCAAACAATGTTGTTGCTGCCGTACCCATACTTATATTACCTAATTCACCTAAAATATCCTTTTCTTCACTTGAAAGAATATCCAAACCTACTGAAGCAGCTGCAGAATCATTTTCATTTCCCTCAGAAGCATCTTTTTTGTCATCACCCAAAAGGGCATCTATTTCTGCCTGAGAAAGCATATCTCCCATAAAGCTACTCCTCCTTTCCTACTAAAGATGTAATCTGTATAGCATTTTTACCTCTGCTAATACCTGGTTTTGCATAAAACTTCAACAAATTTCCAATCATAACGTTGAAATCAGAGTTGACGAATGAATCAAGGGTAATTACGTCACCAACTTGTAAGTCGACAAATTCGTTTACTGTTATGTTAGTTTTACCAACAACAACAGAAACAGGAATTTTAGCTTCTTCAAGTCCAACTTCAACTTTATTTCTATATACACCCAAATCCTCTTCTTCTTGACTTGAGAACCAATGTTTAGTATTAAGCCTATCCATAATAGGTTCTATAACGATATGAGGGATACAGAAATTAATAGTACCTTCAACCTCTCCAAGTTTAATACTTAAAGTAACAAGTGCAATCATTTCATTAGGAGAAATGATTTGTGCAAACTGTGAATTTGTTTCGAGTTTCTCAAGAGAAGGTGAGATATGACAAACATTCTCCCACGGTTCAACAAGATAAGAAACAATTTGAGATAAAATCCTACTCAAAAGAATTTTTTCTATTTCTGTAAACTCTCTTGCCTTTTTAAGCGTGTCGCCAAACCCTCCTAATATCCTATCGATAATAGCATAACCTATATTAGAGGATAAGTCCATTATAACAGAACCTTTTAAAGACGGGTTACCGAGGTCAACTATACCAAGTACAACAGGGTTAAGTAATGAATTACTAAATTCATTGTAGGTAACCTGTTCAGCGTTGGCAACTTCGATTTGAGTCGCCGTTCTCAAATATCCTGTTAAGAATGATGATACCAATCTTGAAAAGCTTTCAAACATAACTTCAAGTGTTCTAAGTTGCTCTTTACCGAATTTAGAAGGTCTTGCAAAGTTATATGCCCTAACCTTCTTTTCTTCGACATCGTTATTTATAACAACGCTATCATCACCACTTGACAATGCACTTAAAAGTGCATCAATTTCGCTTTGAGATAAAATATCACTCATTTATTTTATCACCTGCCTTAAACCTTTCAAAATACTTATTGTAACATAAAACTGCTTATATAAATATTAGAAACAAGATTTGTATCAAATTCTTTTCTAATTTTATCCAATATTTCGTCTTTCAAATTTTCAAGACCGTCATTTTTCTTAAGTTCTTCAAAAGTTTTCTTTCTTAAAATACCGTTTACAATATCTCTAACAGATACTAATCGGTTGTTGATAGCAGTAACAACAGCTTCGCTATCATCTTCGCCACCTTTAACATCGAGACTAAAGTCAATTTTAGCAAGATGTTCCTTTTGGTCTTCACCAACAAGGAGATTAGTGCTTATCGCATCACCGATAGATATAATAGTGTTAAGTGATTTATCTTCTGGCTCAACGTCTTCTTGCTCTTCTTGAACTTCACCGTTTGCAGCAGAAGTTATTGTGTTGTATACAATAATACCACCAGCGACCATAGCACCAAGCAATATGACAAGTAAAACAATAACAACAATCATCATTTTATTATTTTTTTCCAATGTTAATCCCTCGCTTTTCTGTTAAGAATTCATTTGCAAATCAGAATTTGCACCAGAATAATACTTACTCAATATTTTTATTTCAACCCTACGGTTTATCGACCTATTTTGAGGAGTATCATTAGGAACTTTTGGTCTAAATTCGCCAAATCCCTCAGCAGAAACTCTTTCAGGTGAAAAACCTTTGGTATCAGTAAAATACATAGCAACAGATATTGCTCTTGCTGCCGATAAATACCAGTTGTTAGGGAATCTAGGAGTATTTATAGGCATATTGTCTGCGTGTCCTTCGATTTTAATATCATTTTCAGGATATTTTGCAAGTTCATTTGCAACGATGTTCAACGCACCAAGTGCATCTGTTTTAAGTTCAGCTTTACCACTATCAAACAATATACCATCTTTAAAATTAAGTGTAATGTATTGTTCATTTTGTTCAACTTCAACTTTATCTTGAAGGTTGTTCTGAGCAAAATAAGTTTTAAAGTCAGACGACATTTTAACAAGTTCTTCGGTTGCCTTTTCAAGTTCCTCGTTTTCTTCTTTAGCATCACCCTTAACTTCTGGCATAGCAACAATTCCGTTTCCTAAAGAATCAAGAATAGATGTATTAGACGAATCCATAATAGTTATCTTACTATCAGAAGAAAACGAAGCAGCCATCTGCTGAAATTTTTCAGCATCAACTGTTGACATAGCGAACAGAAGAACGAAGAAACACAAAAGCAAAGTCATCATATCGCCATAAGTTGACATCCATTCGTCAAGCCCTTTTTTTACTTCAGGTGGTTTTCTTTTAGCCATTATTCATCACCAGCCTGTGGATTATTAGCTTCCTCACCGATACTCTTTCTTAATGTTGGTGATAAGAATGCTTTAAGTTTTTCTTCAATAATACGAGGGTTTTCACCAGCCTGTATAGAAAGGATACCCTCTATAAGTACCTCTTTCATAAGCATTTCATCATTACTATATGACTTCATTTTAGCAGCAATAGGTGTTGCAATAAAGTTAGCAACAAGAGAACCATAGAATGTAGTGATGATGGCAACGGCCATACTACCACCGATTGTTGACGGGTCGCTCATTGTCTGGAGCATCATAACAAGTCCGATAAGAGTACCAATCATACCCCAAGCAGGACCCATTGACGAAATGAATTCCCAAACACCTTGAACATCTCTGTGTCGCCCTTCTATGTAAGCAAGTTCAGTTTCAAGGATACTTCGAACGAGTTCAGGGTCTGTACCGTCAACGACAAGCATAACACCTTTTTGTAAGAACTCATCTTCCATAGCACTTGAAGCATCTTCTAGTGCAAGAATACCTTCTTTTCTAGCAAGACCAGCAAGTTCAACTATTTTAGCAATAGCCTCAACAGGGTCAAGTTTTTGTGGCTTTAAGATATTTTTAATAGCCTTAAAAGAAGTTATAACCTTAGGTAGTGGATTAGCAATCATCGTTGCAGCAATTGTACCACCCAAAGTAATCATAACAGAAGGAGGGTCGATAAAGTTTATAACCGCACCTATATCCATATCTGCATTTAAAAGTATAGAGAGTATAATAAATACCCAACCAGAACAAAAACCTATAATTAAACCTAATTCCATATACGCCTACCCCTTTCCTTAAAGATTAGCGTTATATTTTTTTTTATATTCTAAAATTTTATCTATAATATCATCAATTGACTCCTTAACAATTATCTTGCGTCCGGTCGTCATTGTTATTGTCGTATCTGGAACTGCTTCGATACATTCGATGTAATCATCATTAATGTAAAGAGAGTTATCATTTAGTTTAGTTACTTCTATCATACATACTCCTCCGATATAAAAGTATACAAACCATAAATCCCAATTGATATTTTATAGCATAATTATATTATACATAATTTTATCTGCCTTTGTCAAAAAAAATTTAACAAAGGCAGAAAAATATTTAATTAGAGTAAATTATCGTTTAAGATTTACGAGTTCTTGAAGCATTTCATCAGAAGTTGTAATAATTCTTGAGTTAGCCTGGAAACCTCTTTGAGTTGTAATCATCTGAGTAAACTCGTAAGAAATATCAACGTTTGACATTTCAAGAACACCACCAGCTAAAGAACCACCGTTTGCACCAACTTCAACACCGATTCCATCAAAGTCACCAGAGTTAGTTGTTGCAGCGTATAAGTTGTTACCGATTTTTTCAAGACCAGAAGGATTAGGGAAATCAGCAACAGCGATTTGTCCAAGAGTCTTAGCAAGACCATTAGTATAAGTTCCTGTGATTGTACCATCAGTACCTATGCTGTATCCTTTAAGTGTACCAGCTTCATAACCATTATCAGTAGTAGCCTTTGCATCAGCCTTAGCCTGGAATTGAGTAAGACCAGAAAAATCAATAGTAATTTCATCAGCAAAAACTGAATTGTAAGGATTATCACCAGCAAAATCAACAGTAGTTACGATTTTAAGAGAATCTGGGTCTTGAGCTAACAAAGTACCGTCCTCATCAAATTTTAAATTAATAGTGCTAGTACCAAAATTAAGTTGAGTTGTACTAGTGCTATCACCGTTTATTTGTGCAGTTGGGTCAATCGTAACATTCCAAGACTGGCTGTCCTCATCATAAATCATATTAGCATTAACAACATATCTATTACCAAGACTGTCATAAAAAGCAACTGTGTTAACCTGATTAGGGTTTGTAGCAGCGTTTATGTTACCACTAAAAGTAACAGAATCTGTAACCTGAGGTTTAAGATAAGACTTTGTACCTTCATAAAGGTTAAGTCCAGAAACTTTAGACTGAATAACGTTTCCATCTTCATCAGTAGTCCAACCACAAACTGCCATACCGTTTGAATCAGTAAGGTTACCAGCATCATCAA
This sequence comes from uncultured Eubacteriales bacterium, assembly GCA_902496345.1. Lineage (GTDB taxonomy): Bacteria > Bacillota > Clostridia > Lachnospirales > CAG-274 > MGBC114079. Next base: position 14,846 of record CABVAP010000008.1, on the reverse strand, counting down.
CCTGGAAAGCACCTGCCCTAGTAAAGTAGTAACCAGTTGAGTCGCTTACGATGAAGAAACCGTCACCAGAAATCATAACATCATTAGGGTTGTCTGTTCTTTCACTAGAACCAGTTGTCATAATATTTGATATAGCTGAAACATTAGCACCAAGACCAATCTGTTTAGCATTAACACCACCACGACCAGTAGTATCACTAGCAGCAGTAGCACCACTTAAAGTCTGGCTTATTGCATCACTAAAAGTTGTAGTTGCCCTTTTATAACCAACAGTGTTAACGTTTGAAATATTATTACCAATAACGTCCATCTTTGTTTGATGAACCCTCAAGCCAGAAACGCCTGAGAATAATGATCTCATCATAATTAATTACCTCCTTGAATATGGCTGTAATCTATTTTATCTGTCATTCAAAAATAGAAAGCCCCCTGAAAAGGTCCAGCTTATACAATTACAGCCCCGTCGATATTCGTAAATATATTGTTGTTATTTCCACTCATAGCAGTAATAACTGTTTTGTTCTTAACATTAACAACAAGAGCGATGCCATCAACCAAAACAAGCGAATCATTTATGCCTTTTTTAGAGGCCTCGTTAATTCCGCTTTCAACTCTTTTAATTTGTTCAGAAGAAAGTGAAACATTTCTATCATTAAGCCTCATAGAAGCGTGTTTTGAAAAATGAACCGAAGAATTTTCTTCAAGCTTATTGTTAAATATATTTTGGAAAGAATTTGCCCCACTTGAACTTTCAAAACTTTTTTGAGTTTTTGTTTTGATATTGTTATCAGGCAATATAATATTGTTATTATATATACGCATTAAACTCACCACTCTGCATTAAACATAGATTTAACCTTCAATTTTAGAAAGAGCAACCATTTCATCACCAATAGTAAGGTAAGACTCTGTGTCTTTGATAAATACACCGTCAACTGTACCGCTGATAGTTTCTTTACTATCTTTGTCAGTATAACTAACATCCTTGCCAACGTAAGAAATAGCTTTAAGAACAGAAGAAATATCTTTTATTTCAACTTTCTTTCCGTCAACAGTTACATATAATTTTTCGTTATCGATAGTTATGTCAGAAACTGTACCAGAAACATTAATGTTTTTGTTACTTGTACTATCAAATACTTCAGCAGATAATTTTTGACCCTTAAGTAAAGTATTATCAGAAACTGAAAGGACTTCACTAACATATACGTCTTTGCCATCAACACTTAAAACAGGAGTTTCTCCAACAAATTTAACATAACCAACTTTACCCTCAACGAAATCAATAGGGTTTGAATTTTCGTCAAATGTAATAGCTTGGATAGTTTTACCAACAAGTGAAAGTGCTTGAGAAACAACAAGATTTTTATCAATACTTGTGTTTGTATCAGTTGAATAAACCTGTTGTACATCAGAAAATGGAACTTCTTTATCTCCTACATTAAGATAAGGAGTACCAGATTTTATAGTAACTGAACTAACAGTACCTGCAATGTCTTCATATTTATTTGTGCTTTCATTATAGACCTGAGCATAAACAGTACGACCAATCATACTATAAGCTTGACTGTTACTCATTGTAGAGTTAAGATTTTGCATTTGTTCAAGTGCAGTAAACTGAGCCATCTGAGCAACAAATTCAGTATTATCCATAGGGTCAAGAGGGTCTTGATATTGAAGCTGAGTAACAAGAAGACGTAAGAAAGCATCTTTGTCAAGGCTAGAACCAGAACTTTTGCTTGTAGAAGTTGTTGATGTAGTCTGGTCGGATTTAGAAGATGCTATATCATAAAAAAGAGAACTACTAGTATCTGCCATATTATCAACCTCCTATGCAGTATAGTTTACATTAGTTTGAAGAACATCATCTTCAGCAACATATTCAACAGTATCTTCTTCTTCAACTTCGTCAGTTGAATTATTGATAATGTCGTTTATTCTTCTTGAAGATTTTGACTGTCCAAATTCAAATGATTTACCATTGCCGTCAGAGCTTTCACTTCCAACAGAAACAGATAAAGCAGAAACTTGAACACCCTGTTCATCAAGCATATTTTTAAGGTTATTGAAGTTAGCTTCGATTATTTCTTTGACTCTTTGGTTTTCAGCAGTAAACTGAGCAGAAACAATACCATTTTCGCTGACCACTCTAAGAGAAACATCACCGAGATAATCAGGTTTCAATGTTATTTTAATTTCACTAACATTTTCACCAATAATACCAGCTTTAAATTTTTCAACAATCTGATTAATTACTTCAGCAGTGTTTACATTTCTTGTAGAAGTTGTTTTAGAAATAACTTGACTAAAAGTTTTATCAAGATTTTCTAATGTTGTGCCAGTAATTCCATTAGTGTTAATATTGTTTTCAGAACTTTCAAAATTCATATTTTGATTACCACTTTGAAAACCTTGTTGATTAAAACCACTATTTTCCTGCATTACTTCTTGAGTACTTTGAACAGCAGTTGTATCAACTTTCACTTCCTCAACTTCGGCATTGTTGTTAGAAACGTTTTTGTTATGTAAAGAAGTATTATCTTTTTTAACATTTGTTTCTACCACTTCAGTTTGCACTACGCTAGGATTATCATTATCTACAGAAACATCTTCTGTCTGAGCCTGTACATCATCAGAAGAAATCTCATCTGTACTAATTTCTTTTACTAATTCCTCAAAATCAACATCAGGAATCAATTCTTGAACCTGTGTAACTGTTTCATCAACAGCCTCTTGAATTTGAACCATTTTGTCTTTTATTCCGTCAACAGATAATAATTCAGATGGCATATCTACTTGGAAAGTTTGTTGCAAAAATTGAAGCAATTCGTTAATATTTTTAATATCAAAAACATTAATACCAAGTTGTTCAAGAACATTTTCAACAACATCGACATCAACGCCAAGAATTTCAGCAACCTTCTCTTTAAGAGCAGTTTCCTTTTCAGAAACAACATTTTTGTCATCTTCAGAAAGTTTAGTTTCCTTTGTGTCATTAGATTTAGAAACATTGGCTGTATCTGCGTTTTTGTCTTTTTGAGAAGTTTCTTTTGTTTTAACCTTATTATCTTTAGAATTTTGGTTTGAGTTTTTAGAAACTTTGTCACTCTTGTTTGATTTAGTAGATACATCTTTTTTATCCGAAACATCATTTGAACTATCAGAGCTCGCAGAAGACTTACTCATATAGTTTTCAAATTTTTGGCTAGATTTCAAAGTTGACGTAGAACTATTTGTTGACAAATTGCTAGCAGAAGCTGAAAAATTAGCAAAAAGCATTTTTGTCAATTCCATTTGTTTGTCACCTCCTTAGTTAATAATTATTGTTGTCCATTAGGTGCCATTTGTTTAGCAGCAGCAGCGGCATTTTCAGGTTCCATAGCACCGAGAATAGCTCCTCTTTGTTCAGAGCTTATATTATTAAGTATACGAACAACCAAATCCATATCAGTCCCAATCATTTGTTCAAGGACTTTAGCAGCAGCATCTTTTTTCATATTTTCAAAAGTTTGAACATATTGTTTAAGTTCTTTGTCTACTGCATCTTTTTGAACTATCTCCCTATAAATTGAATCAGCATTTTCAGGATAAATACTCTCGTAATATTGTTTATAAGCACTAGTATCGTTTTCAGCAATACTTTTATCAAAAGCAGCCTTTTCAGCTTTAAACTGTTCTTGATTAGCCTCTATTTCTTTGAGACGGGTCAATTCTTTGTCATTATCAGAAATTCTTTTGGTAAGATTTGCTTTATCATCTTCAAGGGCTTTTTTTTCTGAAGCAAGCTTTTTGTTTTGAACAATAAGCTGTTCCTTTGTAAGTCCACTATATTCGTCCTCTTGAGCATTATCATCAGCTGGAATTAAATCACCAACTAAAGGCAATTCTCTAAGTGCTGGATAAATATAATCATCTCTTAACCCAAAAGCATTAAAGCCAAACACAGCAACCCCAAGAGCAACTAAGAGTAATAAAAGAATAAGCACCCAATGTTTCTTTTTCCCTTTTTGTTTGCCTTTCTTTTTTTCTTTTTTACTTTCAACTTTACTATCTATATTCGGATTTTCATTTTCTGAAATATTATTTTCGCTATTCTTTGGTTTTTCTTTGGTTTTAGCTGCCATTTTGCAACCCCCCATTTTACTTTTTATGCGTTATTGTATTGATAACTAACTATCTCATCAACAATTTTTTGTTCTTTTAAAAGCTGTTCTTTGTTATATTCAATTCTATCATTTTCTTTGATAACTTCGAGCATTTTTCGCTCTTTAACAGCCTCAACAAGTTCAACACGTTTTGTTTCTGCAAATTCTTTTGCTTTATCAACGGCGTCTTCTTGTTCAACAATTCTTCTCTTAATATAATCTATGTAATCGTTATATCTTTTAAGTTCAAAAGTATGTATACCAAGGTTTATACTTTCCCTCATAGAATAAATCACATTATTTTTTTTATCATTAAGTAAATTCAACAAATTTCTTTCATCATCAAGCTTTTTAAGAGCTTTTCCATATTCAAGCTTTTTTTGTTCTTCAATTTTTTCTTTAATACCGAGGAAACCAGCCATTCTAAACTGAAAACCAGCCATTTAAAATCACCCTCCAGTAATGGAATACATCTGCTGAACAACATTTTGAAATTCGACTTTATCGCCTGTAGACTGAGTTAAGAAATCAATAATAGCTGGGTGTTTTTCAATAGCATAATCGATGTCCGGATTACTACCTTTAACATAAGCACCGATATTGATTAAGTCTTCGGCGTCTGAGTAAACAGCCATAGTCTTTTTTATTTCAAAAGCAGCTTTTTTATGTTCAGATGTTACTATATCGCTCATAACACGGGATACGCTGGCGAGTACGTCAATAGCAGGATAATGATTTTTGTTAGCAAGTTTTCTTGAAAGTACGATATGACCATCAAGAATACCTCTTGCAGTATCAGTAACAGGTTCTGTCAAATCATCACCATCAACAAGTACGGTATAAAGACCTGTTATCGAACCTTTATCAGAAGTACCAGCTCTTTCAAGCAACTTAGGCATAACAGAGAATACCGACGGCGTATAACCTCTAGAAACCGGAGGTTCACCAGTTGCAAGTCCAACTTCTCTTTGTGCCATTGCATACCTTGTAAGTGAGTCCATAAAGAGGATAACATCGTTTCCCTCTTCTCTAAAATATTCAGCAATAGACGTTGCAACCTGTGCAGCTTTAAGCCTTACCAAAGCCGGCTGGTCAGATGTTGCAATAACAAGAACAGAACGTTTAAGTCCTTCTTCACCAAGGTCTTTTTCGATAAACTCACGAACTTCCCTACCACGTTCGCCGATAAGAGCAATTACGTTAATATCAGCTTTTGCATTCCTAGCAATCATACCCATAAGTGTACTTTTACCAACACCACTACCGGCAAATATGCCGACACGCTGACCTTTACCAATAGTTAAAAGTCCGTCAATAGGTTTAACACCTAAAGGCATAACATCTTTTATTCTTTTTCTTTTTAAAGGGTCAGGTGGGACATTGTTAGTAGGATATTCAGCAGAACAATTCAACGAACCCTTGTTGTCCATAGGGTTGCCAAGTCCGTCTAAAACCCTACCCAACAAATTATATCCAACCTTAACTGAAAGTGGCTTTTCAGATGCCTCAACGATACTACCAGGGCCAATACCCTCCATACCACCAAGAGGCATCAACAAAATCTTATTATCTTTAAAACCAACCACTTCAGCGAGAACAGGTTTGCTATATTTGTCAGCCTTTATGTAGCAACTACAGCCAACACTAACAACAGGGCCAATTGATTCTATTGTAAGTCCAACAACTTGAGAAACTCTCCCAAGTTTTTTAACATAAACTTTTTCCAAAACTGAATTGTATTTAGAAATATCAATAGTTCTCAACTAGCTCACCCATTCCCTAAAATATAGTACAAACTATTTTTCAAGCCTTCAAATTGTTGGCTCAAACTACAGTCAATATTGCCAAAAGGCGTTTCAATAACACAGTCACCTTTGTTGAGTGACATATCTTTTACAACTTCAAGCGAAGTATTGCTATCTATAAAATCAGAGAACTCATCTTTATTTTCAAGTACATTTTCATAATCATCATAACAAACTCTTATGAAGACTTGACCCGTAATAGTAGTTTGAGATAAACCCTGTTTTATAAGATTAAAAATAATTGAATTATCAATATTCAAAGTTTTAGAGAGAAGTTTTTGCACAATATCTGATATAAGTCCAACGACTTCCCCCTCAACACTGTCAAGCAGCTGTTCTTTTTCTGATATAGCATCGTCACGAATTTGCTGTGCCTCTTCTTTTAGACTAGCAATCTCTTGTTCTGCCATATCCATTCCTGATTTATAACCATCATTTTTTGCATTTTCAAAAATTTCTTCTTTTTGAGAATTTGCACTTTGTAAAGCATCATTGATTATACTTTCAGCTTTTGCATTAGCGTCTTCTATAATTTTTTCAGCCTCTGCATTAGCATTTTTTATAATTTCATCAGGATTTTGTTCACTTCTATTATCATCAAGGTATTCGTCAAAAGAAAATCCGTCTACCAAAGTATCATCTGTAGCAGATAGCTCGTCAAAATTTTGAAAATCAATTGCGTGATTAACCTTTTGAACAGGTTCAACCTTCTGATTAAACATAGCATTGCTTCCAAAATTAGGAATCTCAATATTTATTTTATTATCACTATCAACCTTTATAGAATTAGCTTTTAAAATCTTAGACAATTATCTCGTCGCCTCCACCCCTTGCAATAATGATTTCGCCAGAATCCTGAAGTTTTCTAATAATGTTAACAATTTTCTGTTGAGCTTCTTCAACATCAGATTTACGAACAGGACCCATAATTTCCATATCCTCTTGAATCATAGCAGCAAGACGTTTTGAAAGGTTCTTGAATATAACCTCCTGAACTTCTTCACTAGAACCTTTAAGTGCAATAGCAAGTTCTTTCTGGTCAATATCCTGACGAAGAACAGTCTGAATAGAACGGTCGTCCATAGAAAGAATATCTTCGAATACGAACATTTTCTTCTTAATTTCTTCAGAAAGTTCAAGATAATCAGTTTCAAGATTTTCCATAATATTCTTTTCAGTAGCTCTATCAACTAAGTTAAGGATTTCAACGATAGCATCAACACCACCAACATCAGCATAATCTGTAGTCATAAGAGAAGAAAGTTTCTTTTCCAAAGCAGCCTCAACCTCTTTAATAACATCAGGACTAGTTCTGTCCATCAAAGCAATTCTTCTAGCAACATCGGCTTGTTTATCAGCATTAAGTGATGCGATAATTTGTGCTGCCTGAGAAGGTTTAAGATATGATAAAACAAGGGCAATAGTCTGAGGGTGTTCATTTTGTATAAAGTTTATAACCTGACTTACATCATCTTTACGGATAAAGTCGAAAGGACGAACCTGCAAAGATACAGTAAGTTTGTTGATAATTTCAAATGCTTTATCTTGTCCAAGAGCTTTTTCAAGGATTTGCTTAGCATAAGATATACCACCTTCTGTGATATATTGCTGAGCAATACAAATCTGATAAAATTCCTCAAGGACTTTTTCTTTAATATCAGGAAGAACAGTAGCAATATTAGCAATTTCTAATGTTAAAGCCTCAATTTCTTCTTCTTTTAAATATTTAAAGACTTCAGAAGATTTTTCAGGGCCTAAAGTAATTAAAAGCATAGCCGCCTTTTCTTTTCCAGTATATTCTTCATAAGGTATAGGCATCTATATCACTCCCATTCATCACTAAGCCAATTTCTAAGAAGCTGAGCAACAGCCTCAGGTTTTTCATCAACAAATTTTTCAATTTGTTTCTTGTATTCAGATTCAACAGTAGCATCGATTTCTGCAAGTGAATCTTCTTTTTCGTCGTCCATTTGAGTACTAACAAGTAACTCTTCAACAGAAAGCTCAGGTTCAACTTCTTCAACTTCATCAGGATGAGTTTTCTTGATAAGACCAAATGCAAGGAGTATAAGAAGTATTGCAAGTATAACAAGCATAATAATTTGCTCAATAGCAATAGGTTCTTCGACATTATCTACAAAAATAGGTTTTTCATAACCAACAACAGTAAGGTTGTCGATACCTGTACCTATTTTAAGAGAATCAATAACATCTTGGTCGATGTCTATTTTTGTTTCGTTTGCATTTTGTTCTTTAAAACTTTCCCAAGTATTTGTATCATCTATCTGACCACTCTTAATAAGGTCAGCTTCTTTATATTCCTTGTTTTTGTAAACATAAACAGCAACAGATGATTCATCAGGAACAACTTGTCCATCAGCAACATCTATAACAACCTCATCTTTGTTATAAAGATAATCGTTTGTTTTCTTTTCTGCTGAATATGAAGAATTTTCGTTGTTACCCAAAGCATAGTTAGGAGGATTCTCATCATTAGTATCTGTACCAGGAGCATCTTCCTGTGTACCATTTACAACCTCTTCACTTTCTTCAGATGTTCTACTAGGCACACCAACTGTTGCATCAGCAATAGGAGGCGTATAAGTAGTTGTTTTTTGCTGTTTTTTATCCCAATCCATTTTCAAATTAGGGATAATGTTGACTTCATCATAAAGTTTAGATAAAGCCCCTCTAATTTTAAGTTCAATTTCTTTTTTCTTTTGTTGTTCAACTTCTTCTTTAGAAGAATAACCACCGGCACTAGTAACAGCACCAGAATATAAACTGTTTGCATTTTGGTCAACAATTTCGATATTCTCAAGTTTAAGACCATTGACACTCATTGCAACAAGTCTAGCGATAGATGCGGCCTGTTCTTTTGAGAGGTCTTTGTTTGTGTAAACAGTGATACCAGCACTAGCTTCTTTTTTGTCGCTTTCAAAGAAAACATCATCATTAGGAAGAACGAGTTTTACTTTTGCAGAATCGACACCATCAACACTTTTAATTTGGTTTTCAATATCATTTTCATAAGCTCTTAAATATATCTCATCTTTGTCAGACTCTGATAAACCCATATTATTTGCATTAAGAGCATCATCAAAAGTAAATCCTGTATCTGTAATATTTTGCTCTGCTATATGTACTTTTGCTGCATTAACATCTTCCTGTTTTACTTCAATAGCAGTACCATTTTTAACAATCTGATTATCAATACCAGCTTCATCAAAGGCATTTTGAATTTTACCGATAGTTTGAATATCAGCGTTAGACTCAAAAACAACCCAGTTCGGCCTTGTTGTAAAATATATAGTCAACCCAAGAGCAATTATAAGAAAAGCGACAGCAGCAATAAGTTTAACCTTTGTGCTTGTTTCGGTTGCTTCCCACTTTTCAGATATTTGGGTTTTGTATTTCTGAATTTTCTCCTGCAATTATTTCACCTCTTTTATGCGTAGTTCGTTAGATTTACTTTAAAATTAAATTTGCATACGCATAATTTCTTGATAAGCAGATAGAACTTTGCTAGTAACTTGAGTAGTAAACTGAAGTGCATTTGCAGCCTTGCTCTGAGCCATATTAAGTGCAATAATATCATCAGTTTTTCCTGTCACGTAATCAACCTGCATCTGTTCAGCGTCGAGCTGATACACATTTGTTTCGTTGTATAAGCCCATAGCTGCGTCAAAAAAATTCTCAAAACCGTCAGTTCTAACTTTTTGGGTCGAATTATCGGTTTTATTACCAAAATTATCAAATGTTAGTTTCTGAATTTGAAATAAATCCATATCAGTATTCATAAATTCACTCCTCTGATTTCAATAACGCCTATTTACTTATTTCAAGAGTTTTAGCAATCATTGTTTTTGTTGTATTAATAGCTGTAATATTGGCCTCATAAGAGCGATTAGCAGAAATCATATTAACCATTTCTTCAACAATATTAACATTAGAATTGGTAACGTAACCATCTTCATCTGCATCAGGGTGAGTTGGGTCATAAAATTTACTACCTGGAGTTTCATCATTAACGATTTTAGTAACTCTAACCCCTTGCCCAACATCAGAATCCATAGCTTTACCGAGGTATTTAGCAAAGGACCCCTTGGACCCTATTTCTTGAAACAAGACAACTTTTCTTTGATAAGGACCTCCATTTTCGGTTCTTGTTGTATCAACATTCGCCATATTTTGGCTAATGACGTCCATTCTGAGCCTTTGTGCTGTAAGTGCAGAAGCACTTGTATCTAAAGAACTAAAAAAAGACATAGCATTTCCTTCCCTCTAAAAATTATTTAATTCCCGTTAAAACAGTGTTAAGCCTGTTGTTGTTGCTTATAACACCGTTAGTAATAACATCGTATTTTGCTGAATTTTTGTAAAACTTCGTCATTTCAGATTCAATATCAACGTTATTCTTATCAATTCTAACGCTATAGCCATCGTGCTGTCTTTTAAGGGCTGGCATAACAGAACTCATATCAAGTTTACCGTTAGCCTTTGAAGATTCAATAGCATTTTCCAAAATTCCCTCAAATTCAATTTCACTTCCTTTGAAGTTAGGTGTATCAGCGTTGGCGATATTATTAAGAATGACTTGATTTTTAAATTCCGATGCCTGCATAGCAGACTCTAGCACAGTATTCTGTGTAAACATTTTATCAAAAATCATAAAAACACCCCTTTAGCACATTATAACAAAACGAGCCAAAAAAGTAAATAGATTTTTACAAAAAACTATTTATTTTTTTCAATTATTTTTTATACTTTGACACTTTAGTTAGATAATCCAAACTTTCGCCTAAATATTATTGTATAAAGGTCTAAATTTTCGCTAATTATATGATATTTGTCGACAAATATCAACATACCTATTTAACCACAAAAGTCTGTCCCAAGCCCAAAAAGGCTTAGGAAACAGACATATTAAAAATTCAAATATTTAGTTTAAAAAATTATTTTATCCCAATATCTTTTCTAAAGTGCATATTTTCGAACTTAACAAGTTCAACACCTTGATATGCAATTTTAATAGCTTCATCAAGATTTTTACCGACACCAGTAACACCTAAAACTCTACCACCGTTTGTAACAAAATCACCATTGTCATTAAAGGCAGTACCAGCGTGATATACATAAATGTCATCTCTTTCATCACATTTATCAAGACCAGTTATAACATAACCTTTCTTGTAGCTTTCAGGATAACCACCTGATGCAAGAATAACACAAGCAGCAGCATTATCTTTCCACTTAACATCAATTTTATCGAGAGTACCATCGACACAAGCTTCAAAAATTTCAAGTAAATCATTTTCAAGTCTTGGTAAAATAACCTGAGTTTCAGGGTCACCAAATCTTGCGTTATATTCGATAACTTTAGGGCCATCTTCTGTAATCATAAGACCAAAATAGATGATACCTTTAAACTCTCTACCCTCTTTTTTAAGGGCGTCAACTGTTGGTTTAAAAATTTTCTCCATACAAACAGAAGCAAGCTCATCTGTATAAATTCTACTTGGTGAGAAAGTACCCATACCACCTGTATTAAGACCTTTGTCACCGTCAAAAGCTCTTTTATGGTCTTGAGCAGAAACCATAGGAACAACAGTTGTGCCGTCACAGAAAGACAAGACAGAAACCTCAGGACCTGTCAAAAATTCTTCAATAACAACCTTGTTTCCAGAATTTCCAAATTTTTTATCAACCATAATTTGTTTAAGACCTGCTTCAGCCTCATCAAGCGTATTGCATATAAGAACACCTTTACCAAGTGCAAGACCATCAGCTTTAATAACAATAGGGAGCTTGTTATTTTTTATGTAAGAGTATGCCTCATCATAGTCACTAAATGTTTCATATTTAGCTGTTGGAATATTATATTTTTTCATAAGTTCTTTTGAGAAAGCCTTACTGCCCTCAATGATAGCAGCATTTTTTCTTGGGCCAAAAGCACGAAGACCTTCTTTTTCAAAAGCGTCAATAATACCCATAACAAGAGGGTCGTCCATCCCGACAACCGTAAAATCAATTCTATTTTCTTTAGCAAAATCAACTAAAGCGTCAATATCTGTCGCTTTAATATTTACGCATTCTGCAAGCTGAGAAATACCAGCATTTCCAGGGGCGCAATAAATTTTATCAATTTTTTTAGACTCTTTGAGTTTTAAAATAATAGCGTGTTCACGACCACCGCCACCTACAACTAAAACTTTCATTAATCAACTCTCCTAACTATGTTATCTTCAACAATAAGTTTCCCGTCTGCAAAAAGTTTAATAGCTTCTGGAAAGAGCTTCCATTCAGCTTGTTCCATAACTCTCTTCTGTAAAATTTCAGGTGTATCGCCGTCTTTGACTTCAACAGCTTTCTGAAGAATTATAGGTCCGGTATCAGCACCAGAATCAACAAAATGAACAGTGGCACCCGTAACCTTAACACCTTTTGCAAGAGCAGCTTCGTGAACTTTAAGTCCATAGAAGCCCTCTCCACAAAATGACGGTATAAGAGATGGGTGAATATTCATTATCTTATTTTTAAATGTATCTGTAAACTTAGCTGTAAGTATAACCATAAAGCCAGCTAAAACGATAAGTCCAACATTTCTAGATTTAAAATGTTCAATGAGGGCATCTTCGTACTCATCAAAAGAATTAAATTGCTTTTTAGAAATCCAACAAGCCTCAATGTTATGTTTTTTTGCACGTTCAAGGGCATAAGCATCTTTTCTGTTGCTAACAACAGTAACAATCTCTGCGTTGATACCACCAGCTTCAATAGCATCTATTATAGCTTGTAAGTTAGTTCCTCCACCTGAAACAAGAACGCCTATTTTAAGCATATATCAATTCCCTCTCCCTCAGCAGTTTTTCCAATAATATAAGCTTGTTCGCCTTGTTCTTTAAGAATTTCAATAGTTTTTTCAGCGTCTGCTTTATCAACAGCAAGTACCATACCAATACCCATATTGAAAGTGTTGTACATAGACATTCTTTCAACGTTTCCTCTTTTCTGCATAAGTTCAAAAATAGGAAGAACAGGCCAAGTACCCTCTTCAATAACTGCCTTGATACCATCAGGTAACATTCTAGGTATATTTTCGATGAATCCACCACCAGTCACGTGACTAATACCTTTAACTTTAACTTGTTTAATAAGTTCAAGAATAGGTTTTACATAAATTTTAGTTGGAACAAGTAAAGTTTCTCCAAGAGTTGAACCAAGTTCATCTATGTATTCATTAGCAGTCTTATCAGAAATATCAAAGATTTTTCTAACAAGAGAATAACCATTTGAATGAATACCACTTGATGCAATACCGATAAGTACATCATCAGGAGAAATTTTGCTACCATCAATAACGTTTACTTTATCAAGTATACCAACAGTAAAACCTGCAAGGTCGTATTCATCAACAGGATAAAATCCTGGCATTTCAGCTGTTTCGCCACCTATTAATGATGCACCAGCCTGACGACAACCCTCAGCAACACCTTTAACAATAAGAGCTATTTTTTCTGGGAAATTTTTTCCACAAGCGATATAATCCAAGAAAAATAGAGGTTCTGCCCCACTACATACAACGTCATTAACGCACATAGCAACAGCATCAATACCGATAGTATCGTGTTTATCAAGAATGAAAGCAAGTTTAAGCTTTGTACCAACACCGTCAGTACCAGAAACAAGAACAGGTTCAGTCATATCTTTAGCCTTTGCAATAGAAAAAAGACCACCAAAACCACCTAAGTCAGTCAAAACTTCCTTTCTAAATGTACTTTTAACGTGTTCTTTCATAAGTTCAACAGACTTGTAACCTGCCTCAACATCAACACCTGCTGATTTGTAATCCATTACATAACCTCCTTAAAATTTACATAAATAACATTTAACAAAATAGTATCAATTTAAATTATACAATTTTATCAATTAAAACAGGAAAAACGGCAAAAACATAAGAAAACGCAACAAAATAGACATCTTCCAATTTACAAAAAGACCCACTTCACCAATTCATTCCCAAAGATATATATATATTTGTAACACATTCAACAAAAAAAGTCAATAGTATTATGACAGTTTAACAAACACTTTTAAAAATTTTTCATATTAACCAAAAAACAGTAGAATTTTCGGATAATTATTATACAAAATAGTGCTATCACCGAAGTAATAGCACTATTCCAAAAAATTTTATTTAATATTCAACTTGTAAATTCTATAATTCCGTTAGCAATTCCAATTGCACAATTTTCGCGGAAAGAATCCGTTGCTAAAAGCTGTGCCTCTCTTGGATTTGATAGAAATGCCAGTTCTACCAATGTTGCCGGCATAGTCGTCAGCCTCAAAACAGCTAAATTTCTTGCCTTAACACCCAAGTCTTTAAGTCCTATCTGTCGTACTAAAGCAGTATTTACCGTTTCGGCAAATCTTTCTGCCGTTGTTCCCTCCCTGTAGTAAAAAGACTCTGTTCCGTTGTATGTTGGATTTGTTGCCGAATTACAATGGATACTCACAAAATAATTCGCACCCCAGTTGTTTGCAAGTCTAGCCCTTTCAGCAAGGCTAACATCTACATTGGTAGTTCTTGAATAATTAACCTCATAACCTCTTGCCGTTAAAATATCCCCTAACCTCAACGTCACATCAAGATTTACGGTTGCCTCCTCAAGACCTGTTGGAGCTATTGCCCCCGGATTCGAACCACCGTGACCAGCATCTAAAAATATTTTCATATATTAAATTACCTCCAAAATAGTTATAGTTCATATAATTATTCTATTAGGAGTTTTTTTATTTTATTAATCTTTACCTCAAAAACATAAAAATAGGGGTTTGTCAAAGACCGTGGGGCTTTGCCCCACCACCCTACTAGCTTTCAGCACTTTTGCTACGC
>CABVAP010000007.1 GCA_902496345.1 uncultured Eubacteriales bacterium | reverse complement strand
AGAATTATATATCTTTATGGGTAGGTTGGGTAGGTGCACTTGAGTTGACGCTTACCTTTTTCTCTTTTTCATAAACCATATATAAACACCTACACAAATGATAACCGATAATATTGACCCAGTAGTTGACGCAAATCCCATTGGAAATAGATTATCCGTAAATAATATAGATGTCAAATAAGTACCTGGAATACGAACTAATATAATAGATATAAGGTTGTGTATAAAAGAAACCTCTGACATACCGTAAGCACAAAAATAACCACTAAAACAAAAATGTACACCAGCAAACATACAGTCCCAAACATAACTCCTTATGTATTGACTTCCCAAAACAATTACATATTGCTCACTTGAGAATGTCCCAACAACAGTTTCTGCTATAAAGTCCACTAATATAGAAATAATAACACCGTAAACAATACAAATGATAGTAGCATATTTTAAAGTTAAACTTGCCCTGTCGTGCTTGTTAGCACCAATATTTTGAGCCGACAAAACAGAAACTGCCGACATCATAGAAGACGGAACAATGAATATCAACGTCATAATTTTCTCAACAATACCAACGGCAGCTGCATCATTAATACCACGCAAATTAACAATTATAGTTATTATTACAAACGAAATTTGAATAAAACCGTCTTGAAATGAAATAGGAACACCTATTTTCAGTATCTGTTTCATAACATTTTTGTCAATTTTAAAATCTGATTTTTTTAAAGATATGCCTATTTTCTTTTTTAATATAACAAACAAGGCAAACAAAACACTTGCACTTTGAGCAAAAACTGTGCCAAGAGCTGCCCCAGCTGCCCCAAAGTCAAATATACCTATAAACAAATAATCAAGTGCAATATTAATTACACAAGCAACAGCTATAAAGTACATAGGACTTTTTGAGTCACCAAGTCCCCTAAATATAGAACTTATGATATTATATGCTGTAATAAAAGGTATACCTATAAAACAAATTGTAAGATAAGTTGTCGTTCCAGAAACTGCCTCTTCCGGTGTCGACATAGCACTTACAATAGGATTTATAAACATAGGGAGAATAAACATCAAGGCAATTCCCATTATGGCAAACAAAGTCACCGTATTACCAATAGATTTAGAAACCTTATCCTTTTGGTTTTCCCCTATGTGCCTACCTATCAAAATAGTTGACCCCATAGCAAGACCAACAATCATAACCGTAACCAAGTGCATAATTTGGCTACCAATAGAAACCGACGTTATTGCATCAACACCGTCAAACTGACCTATAATAAATAAGTCAGCCATACCATATAAATTTTGTAAAAAATATGATAAAAAATATGGCAATGAAAAATATATAATTTTATTAAATACACTACCAGACGTCAAATCTCTTTCCATAAATCACATAGCAAACCCTTCAAAAAATATAAAACCCTGAATTTATTCCAAAATAACTATCGTTTAAAAAATATGCTTTTAAAAAACAACATTTATGGAAAAAGTTCAAGGGTTTATTATTTTTATTTTTTACTCCAAATATAGCAAAAAGCTTGAGTTCTTGCTGCAAATTTTTCAGTTTTAAGTAATTCACTTACTTCTTCTTTTGTATACCAGTTAGGTACAATCTCTTCAACTGTAGATGTACTTTTGCCAAACTCTCCTCTAGCCTTTCCAACAACGCATACATTTGTTTCATTACTAAATCCCATAGCACTGTAACTTGTTCCCATATAGTCATCTACTTGGTATAACTCAAGACCTGTTTCTTCCCATAACTCTCTTTTTGCTGATTCAATAGGTGTTTCTCCCTCATCAATAAGACCTGCCGGAAAATTATAAACCCATTCACCCGGTGCAAGACGAAATTCTTTATTTAACACAACTCTTTCACCTGTTTCGTCAGTAGCAATTATAACAACTGCATCTGCTTCATTTCCGTGTAAATCTTCAAAATTTTGTATATCAGGGTTTCTACTAACCATTTCATAATTTTTTATTTTATTGTCAACAGTTTCATAGGTTACATCATAACGAGTTATAAATTTACCCTGACCTATTTTTTTAATACCTTTAAATTCCATACAAATAATCCTCCAACTAATCCATAAATTAACTCTAACTAACATTATAACAGATATAACGTCAAAAACAAACATATTTTTTAGATTTAATAAAAATTTTAAATTTACACTATTAAATTTTAACAATATATGTTATAATTATACAAAAGAAAATAATTAATATTTAATAAAATCACTCTTTGTTATATATAAATCAAGCAAAAGGAGGAGTTTTATGGTAAAAATATATAATATCGTTGCTGAATTGTGTTCGTACGTTATTGAATCTTGTACAAGTTTATTTTTTACTAGATTTAGTTGTATATCTGATAATGAACAACAAAGGATATTTGACGAAATTAATAAATATATACCTGAGCTTTTTGAGTCAGACCATTCAACTCATATTTTAACAGAAGATGATTTAACTCAAGAATTTTTTGATAAATTAGAAGATTTAATATACGATTTAAAAGAGCATAATGATTATTTTTGTATCGTGGGGTTAGTTCAATATATCGATAAAGCACTTATTAATATTTTAAGAGCAGAGATATTAACATTTCAAGAAGAAGAATATTCCGTTGTTTTAAACACAAATAGAGAAAAAACGGGTATAGGACTACTTCCAAGATTTCCTTGTTATTGGGAGAGAAAACGCCGTCTATCTCATCATTACAACAGAATGGATAATTTTTTGTTTAATCTACTTTTGATAGAAAATAAAGTTATCGGAAATTTAGTAGATAAACATATATTCCTAAAAAATGACTTCTTTGAAAACTTTCAAAAAACAAAAAAATTAAAAATCGCAGCAACTCCATTAAGAAACACAAAAAACTTTGATGTAAATTTATATAGTAAAGATAACATACAATATTTTAGTATCAATTACCACGCAAAAGATATGAAAAACGACAATAATTTAATCTGGCAAAAAATAGTCCAAGCAGGTGAAAACAATGCCGACATAATTGTTTTTCCTGAAATGTTGGGAAACGCCGATACAAATAACTACATAATAACCAAGTTAAAAGCATTATCACGTGAAAAAGCAAAAAGAATACCGTCATTAATAGTTTTACCGTCTTTCTGGAATTTAAACCGTAATAAAGTAACTGTCCTTGATAAATACGGAAATTTAATTTGTACACAATGCAAGCACTTCCCATTTAGAACAGAAATAGACGGAAAAGGTTATCTTGAAGCTATTCACTCAAGTATGATAGTAAACGTTTTACATTATGAGGGAATTGGGCGAATTGCATTTTTGATTTGTAAAGACTTTTTAACAACTAGATATATGGAACAGCTAATGCGTTGTTTCAAGTTAAGTTTAATTATTGTACCGTCTTTTTCAACAGGTTCTTATGATTTCAAACAATCCTTTGATTTGTGTGCCCACGATGATTGTAATGTTGTTTGGATAAACACCTGTGCTGCTATGGAAGAGGGAAAAGAATCAAATTTTGATAACATAGGTTATGTACGAAAACGTATTTCAAAATTTGATGACGAATCACAAAAGCTATGTAAAATGGCACGCTGTAATACACCATTAAATAAAACTTGCGACCATAGCTGTCTGTTTTTTGAAACGATATATAGCGTATAAAAATTTTACATTACTTGAATAAATAAGCTCATAAATGGCAATTATCTTATTATGATTATTTTTTATATTCCAAGGAGGATAACAAATGAGTTTTGCCGAACTTATAAATTCAAGTTCTGAAATAAGTAACTATTACAACTCCCTACCCGTTTATATTAGACAAAAAATTTTTTCCAATTCTCATCTAATCACTTCTTATGAAAGTTTAAAAGAGTATGCTGAAGAGCTTTTAAAAACAAACTACTAGAAAACAAAAACCGTATGTAACATCTGTATCAAATACAGAAATCACATACGGTTTTTTAGTTATCTATCTTTTTCTTTTACTATAATCAATAAGTCAAATTACTTTGTCATAGCTTTTACAATTGGGCGTTGTTCATTATCCCAAAGCATATATTTATAATTTTCACCTGCAGGAATGTCAGCCGTTATAATAAGTTTTCCGTCTACAACTTCACCATTATAAATTTTATGGCTAGTTATTTTGTTGTTCTCGTCATATTCAGCTACAAACAACATTGCATTTGGTAATTCCTCACCGTCTACAGCTGTTATTGTAAATATAACTTTATCAGAAACATTTTCCCTATCAACAAAAACTTTATCGGCATAACGACCTATTCCGTTAGAAGCCTTAACAATAACATTAATTTCAAATTCAAATTCATCGGTCCCAAAGTCAACATCTGCCAAAGACAACACTGGTTCTTTTTCGCTTACCGTAATTGTAAATGTATAACTTCCCTCACCTAGTTTATCTGTTAAATTAAGTTTATCCACGTCTATAGTTGCAAGCTGTTCTATTAAAGCTGGGTCTGTAATAGCATTTCCGTCTTTGCTTATTTCAAGAATTTTATATCCAAATTTATTTGCAGTTGAACTTTTATCAGAAAAAACAACGTACTTTGATAAATCCTTTTCGTAACTTCTTCCATAAGCTATCACAAATGTTTTATCATTTGTGTCATCTTCTCCATATTTAGCCTTGCGAATTGCATAAACAGTTGTATCTTCTGTAATTGCACTACTAGATGTAAACTCTTCACCGTCTATATAGTTTGTTTTAGACCATTTAGCAAAAGCATAATCTGTACCTACTTCTGGTTCTTCTGGAAATTCCTCGCCATAAGAAGAATTTTTGTTTCTATATCTAACAGCATAGTTTGCGTTGTCTTTTGTTGCAAATGTAACTTTATGAACAACCTTTGTATCATAATCAGAAAGCACAGGAGCGACCTCTTTATCTTCATCGTTAAGTATCTGCCCCCAAACAACAGGTATATTCCCATTTTCATCTGCTACTTGTTTACTTTGCAAAAGATAACAAACTTCACCACTTTCAAATTCTTCTGTTGTTTTTCCAAGAACATATTCGCCAAGTGTAGCACCGTCATAGTTTAATCCAACAGCACTTCCTGTACAAACATCTTCATTGAAATAGCAATTTTTAATACTTCCGCCTCTATAATTGTAAGAAACTACATTTGAATAAGAATAGCTTAAATCTTTTGAAACAGTAAGCTTTGCTGTAGAATAACAGTTTTCAACCCTTCCATAGTTTTCACTAACAACTCCTCCGATGCCTCCTGAATTAGTAAAAATAACACCAGAAGTATAAACATTTGAAATTGTTCCCTGGTTGTATCGACAAATTATGGAAGTACCATTACCTCCACAAAAATATGAATCAATGATTCCGAGGTTAGTAATAGTACCTTTCAAGGCTTAAAAAAAGCCTCCAACCTGATTTTCAGAATTAAAGTACAATCCACTTATTGTATGCCCTGCTCCGTCAAATGTTCCCGTATAATCATCGTACCAGAAGTCTGTCTCTATTGGAGTCCAAGCTTTAAAATCTCCATCATTAAGAGTTCCATCATCTTTTAAAACATTTTCATTAACAACAATATCATTAGTAAGAACAACATTTGCAGATTTATATGTTTCACTTTCGTTGTTCACTTTGTCGGCAAACCAATATAGCTCTTCTGTTGTTCCAATTTTGAAAGGGTCATCTGATGTACCAGTTCCGGCAGGTGCTGTTTTTGTAATTGTTTCGCTGTTATCATCTGCCATTGCTGTCAAAATCCCAAAACCAGCACCCTGAAAATCACACATCATTGTCATAACAAGAGCTAATAAAAATGCCAACTTTCTTGTAAATCCTTTCTTCATAATAACTATCTCCTTAAATATTAAATATTGTAAAATTTAACTTTTGTTAAAATTATAAATATATAAAACAAAGCCCTCCTTAATCATTCTTGCCTAAAAACAATGATTTGTCAATAAAATTTGTTCGAAACGACATTATTCCTGCTTAAAACGACAAAACTGTATGGAGAGTACCCCATACAGTTCAAAAACTCAGTCACTTTAATCATTAAATTTTTCCGATGTTTATTTATAATCTATTTTAAAATATTCCCAAAATATAGAGTCAATGCCTTTTCAGAGTCACTACTATTATTTGAAAATTTTATATTATATATATCGAACAAAATACAGCCACAATGCCCCTTAAATGTCGGAAAACAAATAACCTTTAAATATGTATCTATCTCTGGACTATAATCTATTATCTCAATAGTTTCACCATAAAGAGCTGCCCTTTCATAGCTTCTAAGCCATTTAGAATCCATATTATAAAATATGCTTCCAAAAGATTTTCCGATAAGTTTCTCAAGAGGAAGTTTTTCAAGTTTAGCAAGTGCTGGATTTCCATATCTAAATATCCAGTCAACAGCGTGGCGTTTTTCGTCAAATATCATTTCTATATCAGTAAAAGCAAATGGCATATTCTCAAAGCCACTATAATGACGTTTATATTCCTCTATCGATGTTGGAATTCCAATTTTTCCAAAATTACTGATAATTTGATTTTGCTTTGTATGAAATTGCAAAATAATTTCTTTTTTCTTTCGTAAGGTATAAAGAAGTGATTCACCATTACTCAAATTTATATTATCAGTAATGTCGTGTATCGCCATCACCGACACAAGACAGCCTCTGTTTACCTTTATAAAGCTTTCCCCTAAAATACCTTCCATCTCAAAGATAGACATTCTGGTTGCATAAACTTCACCATTGTAAGTATGAATTTCCAACTTTCTCCCAACCATAATAACATAAAGAATCGAGCTGACAGAAATTATATGTTTATGTTTATCAGAAATAATTGTTATATGCTTGTCGTTCTGCAATTTCAAAACCTCATTTATAATTTTCATAAATATCTTTATATCTTTGAGAATTGCCCAATCTAAATACCCAAAGCTCAAACTATGACTTATACCTTGAAATATTAAGTAAAAGTCCAATAGATGCCATCATAAATACAAGGGAAGTACCACCATAACTTATAAAAGGAAGTGGAACACCGGTGTTCGGGATTGTGTTTGTAACAACGGCAATGTTAATTACAACTTGAATACCAATCATTACAACGATACCAGACGCTATAAGACACCCAAAAACATTACGGGCATTCATTGAAATATTAAGTCCTCGCCATATAAGAATTGCAAATAAGAAAACAAGAATTATAGCTCCAAAAAGTCCCAATTCTTCGCAAATTATGGCAAATATAATATCGTTATGCCCCTCCGGTATGTACAATTTTTGACGACTTTGCCCAAGACCCAAGCCAAAAAGTCCACCAGAACCAATAGCATATAACGATTGAACCGTTTGGAAACCTTTGTCGCTTGCGTCTGCAAAAGGGTCAAGCCAAGCCTTAATACGTCCCATACGGAAAGCACCACCCAATAAAACCATAAGAGTACCACCAACGCCGGCTAAAATAGTGCCAACGACAAAATATCTAAATCTAGGACTAGCAACAAAAACAACAACCATACCAATCAAAAATTCAACTATCGCCGTACTCATATTTTCCTTAGCGATAAGCCCTGTAGGTATAAGTATTATTATAAGACAGCAAAAGAATCCTCTCCAAGTTGTAAGTATTCTTTTTCTCTCTGAAATAAAGTTAGACAAAAATAAAATCAATGCCAACTTTGAAATTTCAGAAGGCTGAAAGCTTACCGGTCCTAATTCAATCCACCTTTTTGCACCGTTTACTTCTTTGCCAATTATAAGAACAAGAAAAAGAAGTATATTGCTAATTATAAAAAAAGGAGTAACAAATTTTTTAAGCTTCATATAGTTTATATTGCTCATTAAATACATAGCAACAAAACCAATTATTGTCCAGGCGAACTGCCTTTTTAAATAAAAATAAATGTCATAATTACACTCTGCACTATTACCAGCGTTGTAGTAGCTGGCACTAAAAATCATAACCACACCAAAAAGGACAAGAATTACAGTCGTGATTAAAACAGCATAATCAACCGGATATACACTTACCTTTTCTTCCCTTGCGTTTTTTTCTGTGGAACGTGGCATTTATAATCACCTACCCAAATTTTTAGCAAATTCTTTAAATAGTCTACCCCTTTGTTCATAGCTGTCAAACATATCCCAACTTGCACAAGCAGGAGAGAGTAACACACAGTCACCGGCCTCTGCATTTTCAAAGCATTTTTGAACAGCTTCTTCAAGTGAACTAGCTCTTTCATAATTTTTAAATCCATATTTTTCAGCAGTTTCAATTATTTTTTCAGTAACTTCACCTATTACAGAAAGATATTTAACTTTGCCGTCAAACGCTTTAACCCATTCATCAAATTCAGATTTTTTATCATATCCCCCACCGATTAAACAAATAGGTCGTTTCATAGCGTCTATAGCCTTTATAGCAGCGTCAGGGTTAGTTCCCTTTGAGTCATTATAAAATTCTATATCGTTAATTGTAGTAACGTACTCAATTCTGTGTTCAACGGCTGTAAATTTTTTAAGCGTATCGACAATAATATCCATAGGAACATTTGCTGCGAGTGATATTCCAATAGCAGCCATAGCATTTTCAACATTATGCCAGCCAAGTATTTTAAGTTCAGAAACATCAATAACTTTTTGGTCATACTGATTAAATTTAACGAAAATGCTATCCCCATTAGAGTAAACACCCTCTGAAAGTCCCAATTCATCTAATGAATTAGCTTTTGCAAAATACAACACTTTGCAATTTGCAAATTTTTTCATATCTCTACAAGCTAAATCACTGTAATTTAAAACAAGGTAATCATCTTTGTCTTGTTTTTCAAAAATACGCATTTTAGTTTTAGTATAGTTTTCAACAGTTTTATGTCTGTTAAGGTGGTCAGGAGTAATATTAAGTACAGCTGAAACTATCGGTTTAAAATCAACAGTTTTTTCAAGCTGAAAACTACTTATTTCAGCAACAACATAACTCTTTTCATTGAGTTCCATAACTTTTTCAGTAAAAGGGATACCGATATTACCAACAACTGCAACTTTATCAGCAAAATTTTTAAAAATTTCACCAACAAGAGAAGTTGTTGTAGTTTTTCCATTTGTTCCTGTTATTGCAACTATAGGACAAGGACAAAGCCTGTAACCAAGTTCGATTTCACTCCAAACAGGAATATTATTTTTTTCAGCCTCAATAACAAAGTTCAAATCACAAGGAACTCCTGGGCTTAAAACAAGTAAATCTTGTTCTGTAACAATATCATCAGGATTTTTTCCAAGATATAAATTAATTCCATTTTCTTTAAGTTTTGAAATATCCTCTGTAATTTTGTCTTCAGACTTTGAGTCGGAGATAGTGACGTCTGCCCCAAGTTTTTTTAATAATAACGCAGCTGAAATACCACTTTTTGCGATACCTGCAACAAGTGTCTTTTTACCTTGAAAGTTCATTAAAAATTCCTCCTAAGTTATATAAATAATTACATAGATTGTTTACTAGAAAAAGTTTTTTGTAGCCAAAAATCCGATAAGACAACAAATAGCTGTAATAACATAAAACAAAGTAACAACTTTCGTTTCTCTCCAGCCACATTGTTCAAAATGGTGGTGCAATGGTGCCATTTTAAAG
Source organism: uncultured Eubacteriales bacterium (assembly GCA_902496345.1). Taxonomy (GTDB): domain Bacteria; phylum Bacillota; class Clostridia; order Lachnospirales; family CAG-274; genus MGBC114079. The sequence goes on along the minus strand of CABVAP010000007.1, from coordinate 32,810 downwards.
AAACGTTTACCGTGAGTAGCTTTAAAGTAAAGTACTTGAATAATAACAGAAAGTGACTCCATAACATATAAAAATCCAACGATAACGAGAACAATAGGCATTTTCAAGAGTATAGCCATACTGGCGATAAATCCGCCAAGTGCAAGAGAACCGGTATCCCCCATAAATACTTTAGCAGGGTATGCGTTAAAGAGTAAAAATCCCATTAAAGCACCTGTAGCAGCTCCAGCGATAGGTAAAATTCCACTATTCATAGCTTTTGCAACAAACATAAAGAATACAGTAACCAAAACAGTAACACCGGACGCAAGACCGTCAAGACCGTCAGTAAGGTTTACACTGTTTACAGTACCAACCATAACAAAGAAAAAGAAAGGAATATAAAGCCAACCAAGTTCAATAGTTAAACCGTTAGTAAATGGAATATAAACTTCTGTTCCGATGTCTGTATGGTTGTAGATGTAATATAAAAATATTCCTGTAACAATAAGCTGGCAAATGAGTTTTTGGTATGCCCTAAACCCTAATGAACGTTTTTTAACAACTTTTATGTAATCATCAATGAAACCAATAATACCATAACCAACAGTAACAAAGATAACCATAACGGCGTCCATATTCCCTTTTAAGAAGAAAGCTGAACCAATTAACATACTTATCAAAATCATAATACCGCCCATAGTTGGTGTTCCAGCCTTAACAAGATGAGTTTGAGGTCCGTCATCACGAACATTTTGCCCAAATTTCAATCTTGTAAGGAAAGGTATAATCACAGGACATAAAATAATATTTGCAACAAAAGCAATTAAAATAGCATATACAGCAGATGTAGTATCAGTATTCATCTTTCTCACCTCATAATTTTTTCGATAGTTTTTTCAAATTTCATTCCTCTTGATGCTTTAACAAGAATAATATCTTCTTTTTTAAGGATAGAATCCATTTTATCAAAGAAATCTTCTTGAGTTTTAAAGTAGAAAATATTGTCTGTTTTGATATTTTCTTTTGAAGCTCTATCCAAAGCACCTTTATAAAGATTTTCTGAAATTTCACCTATACAAATAATTACATCAATATTTTTTTCAACAGTATATTCGCCAACTTCAAAATGGAGTTTTGGTGCAAAATCACCAAGCTCGAACATATCACCAAGAATAGCAACTTTTCTAAACTCTGATTTTGCAAGAACATCAATTCCTGCCATCATAGAAACAGGATTTGCGTTATAAACATCATTGATGATTGTATAGTCATCTGTTTTTATAATATCCATTCGCATTTTTGTCGGCTCAAAACTTTCAATTCCTTTTTTGATTTGTTCAAAGCTAAGTCCAAGGTAATCTCCGACAGCAGTTGCAGAAAGTGCATTAAGAACCATATGTTTACCAGGGATTTTTATATCAACAGAAAAACTTTCGTTCCCCTTATGTATATCACAGCTTATACCGTCAATACCTTTTTCAACAACATTGTCGGCAAAAAAATCACATTCTTTGTTTTCCATTCCGTAAAAACAAGTGTCTTTTTCTTTTCCCTTTAAAGTAATGAGCATATCGTCATCACCATTTAAGACTTTTAAACCACCGTCTTTAAGAAAATCAAAAATCTCACATTTAGCTTTAAGTATGCCCTCTCTACTACCAAGATTTTCAATATGAGAATAGCCAACGTTTGTTATAACGGCAACATCAGGTCTACCAATCTTACAAACATTGTGTATTTCATTAAAATGGTTCATACCCATTTCAATAACAGCAGCCTCTGTATCTTCTTCTATTCTAAAAATAGTAAGAGGTACACCTATCTCATTATTAAAATTTCCCTCTGTCTTTATAGCATTAAATTTTTGTTTAAGAACAGAATAGATTATATCTTTTGTAGTTGTTTTGCCAACGCTTCCGGTAACAGCAACAACAGGAATATTGAAAAGACTTCCGTAATATTCGGCTAAATCTGCAAGAGCCTTTTTTGTATCATCAACTTTTATATAAGTTCTGTCTGTATCAACATCAACCTGAGATAATGCACATACAGCACCTTTTTCAAAAGCAGATAAAATAAATTTATGTCCGTCAAAATTTTCGCCCTTAATGGGAATAAATAAGTCCCCGTCAGCAATATTTCTTGAATCAGTTGAAACATTAAGTATAGTAATATCTTCTTTTTTGTTTACAAGAGTACCATTGACAGCTTGTAAAACTTCATCTAACAACAAAGATTTCATTTTTATAACTCCTCCAAAGCCTCTTTTGCAACTTCTAAATCGTCAAAATGTATAGTTCTGTCTTTAAAGATTTCATAATCTTCGTGACCTTTCCCTGCAATAATAACAGAATCGCCTTTTTGTGCTATTTCGACAGCTTTAAATATAGCCTCTTTCCTATCTACTATAGAGATATATTTATCTGTAATAGGTTTAACACCGACTTCAATTTCTTTAAGTATAGATATAGGCTCTTCAGAACGTGGATTATCAGAAGTCAATATTGAAAAATCTGAGAGTTTTGCAGAAATCTCACCCATTATAGGACGTTTTTTTCTATCTCTGTCACCACCACAACCAAATACAGTAATGACTCTACCTTTTGTAAATTCTCTAACAGCATTAATAATATTTTCTAGACCGTCCGGAGTATGTGCATAGTCAACTATAACATTAAAACCTTTGTCATTTTTAACATTTTGGATTCTACCTGGTACACCTTTAATCAGAGAAATACCCTTTTGAATATCTTCAATAGCAACTCCCATTTTCAAAGTTGCACCGATTGCCCCCAATGCGTTGTATACACTAAATCTACCGGGTACATTAAGTTCAAATTTATAAACTTTGTTTTCAATTTCAACATCAAAATCTACTCTATCCATAAAGTATTCGATATTTTCGGCTTTTATGTCGCAATCATTTTCTATACCAAAAGTCGTAATTTCACAAGTTGCATCTTTTGTGATGTCAGAAAAATATTTATCATCAGCATTTAAAATGCCATATTTACACATTTTAAAAAGTCTTGCTTTTGCCTTACAATAGTTTTCCATACTTCCGTGTAAGTCAAGGTGGTCTTGTGTAAGATTTGTAAATATCCCAATTTCAAAATTGCAATAATCAACTTTATTAAGTTCAAGTGCGTGAGAAGAAACCTCCATAATAACATCGTCAACTTTTTCATTTGCCATTTTATCAAAAAGCATATTAAGTTCAATAGTATCAGGAGTTGTACTTGTTGCAATATGAATACCGGCTTTTTCAAAATCGAATTTTTTGCCACCTATTCTTGTTTCAACAGTACCGATAATACCTGTTTTTCTGTTTACAGAATTTAAAATAGTTTCGATAAAGTAAGTAGAACTTGTTTTTCCGTTTGTTCCTGTAACACCTGTAAGTCTAAATTTTCCTGACGGATTACTATAAAACTTATTAGAGATATAAGCAAGAGCTTCTCTTGAGTTTTTAACCTTTATAGCTGTAAGACCATTTGGAATTTCAACATCTTCGGTGCATAATACAGCAACAGCACCTTTTTCGTATGCCGATTCAATATATTTGTGTCCGTCTACATTAAATCCGGCGATACACGCAAATAATGAACCGTCTAAAACAGTTCTTGAATCAATTGTCAATGATTTTATATCAACGTCAAGATTACCTTGAATTAGTTCATAATCATAATCTTGAATAAGCTCTTTTAAATTCATAAAAACACCGCTTTCTATAATTTATTATATATAATTATAATCCATAAAATCAATTTTGTGTATATAAAATTACTTTACTTGTTAAATTTATTTTTTCATCTTTATTCGGAAATTGGCGTAAAACAATATTTCCGTCACCTTTAACATCATATTTTACTTTTAACTTGCTAAGTTCACTTTTAACTTCAGAAACCTTTTTACCAATAAAATTCGGAACGATAATTTGCTGAGTTTCTTCAAGTTTTGCTTCTTCCTCTGTATATTGAGGTTCTATCCCAAGATACGGAAGAGTGTTAGACAACAATTCGTGCATAACAGGTCCGGCAACCTGCCCTCCATAGTAAGTCCCCTGAGGTTCGTCAATAAGGACAATGCCTATAACTTGTGGATTTTCAGCGGGAGCAAATGCCATAAATGACGCAATATATTTGCCACTTCTTCTAGGCAGTTTTTCACTTGTTGCTGTCTTTCCACCTATTCTATAGCCAGCTATATAAGTTTTGTTGCCAGTACCAACAGAAACAACACTTTCAAGTATATTTCTCATCTTGTCAGAAGTATCTTTTGAAATAGTTCTCTCACCTTCCGGATATTCAAAAGTTTTAATGACGTTTTTATCTTCATCAATAATCTTAACTCCAAAATGTGGTGTAATAAGTTTACCACCGTTTATTACAGATGAAATTGCTCTTAAAAGCTGTAAAGGTGTTATCTGAAATGATTGCCCAAAACTCATAGTTGCAAGTTCAACAGGACCTATATTTTTAAGTTTATGCATAATACCTGTTGCTTCACCGGGTAAATCAATACCGGTTTTTTTATCAAATCCGAATTTTTTCATATATTCATAAAATTTTTCAGCACCAAGTCTTGCAGAAACATCTATAAAGACAGGGTTACAAGAATTTTGAACCCCTTGAACAAAACTAAGAGAGCCGTGGCTTCGAGGTGAACGCCAGCACTTTATAAAACGTCCGGCAACAGTTCGCCCACCACCACAATTAAAGGAGCTGTTTAAGTCAACAACTTTTTCTTCAAGTCCGGCGGCAGACGTTATAACTTTAAATGTTGAACCGGGTTCATAAGTATCGTTTATTGCAAAATTTCGCCAAGTCTGATTAAGCAAGTCATTTTTTTCTTTTTCAGATAAATTACTATTTTCGGTACTAATTTTAAAAGGTTCGTTTAAGTCAAAGTCCGGCTTGTTTGCCATAGCGTAAATTTCGCCGTTTTGAGGGTTCATAAGTATTATTACCCCTCTTTTTGCTTCTTTTGCCTCAACAATTTTTTCTATAGTTTGCTCTGCATATTGCTGTAAATTTATATCAAGGCTTGTAACAAGGTTATAACCAGCCGTTGGCTCAACCCTCATTTCTTTACCGTTTTTCATTTCGATACCACGAGCGTCAGTTTCCGTTAAAATTTTACCTTGTTTACCTTTTAAAAATTCATCATATTTTGCCTCAAGTCCAACGATACCTTGATTATCTTTACCGGTAAATCCTATAACCTGTGCAGCAAGGTTAGAGTAAGGATAAACTCTTTTAATATCGTCATCAATAACGACTCCCTCAAGGTTAAGGCCTCTTATTTCATCAGCAAGTTCTTTGTCTACTTTTGTTTTAATTCTCTCCAGAGCAACGTTCTTTTTAACTTTTTTAAGAACATCATCGTAGTTAAGTCCCAATTTTTCAGACAAAATTTCACTAACTCTTTTTTCGTCCTTAACTTGAGAATGGATAACACTTATAGAACAAACCGTTTTTGCCTTTGCGATGTCGTTTAGATTTCTGTCTAAAATATCGCCCCTTTTGGGCTTGATAAGCCTATCTCTTGTTTGCTGTTCATACGCCATACCTTGCAAAAAATCAGCATCATAGCACTGTATGTAAAAAATTCTTGAAATCATAAAAAACAGAACAATCTCAAAACAGACAAAAATAAATAAAATTCTTTTTTTTGAACCTATGTTAGGTCTTTCCATCACAGCACCCCAAAAATATGTATAATAAATTTTATTATATTATTGGTAGTGCTATGAATATTTTATGTATACTGTCTAAATATTAATGGTGGTGGTGTTCGTGTCCACAGTCGCAATGGTCGTGGTGGTGATGTTCGTGTCCACAATCGCAATGGTCGTGGTGGTGGTGATGTTCGTGTCCGCAGTCGCAATGGTCATCATCTTCAACGTCAAAATGTTCATTTTCAAATAAACGAGCTATTTTCGCTATATAAACTTCTTTTCTGCTATCAGAGTTTAAAGACTCAAATACATAATCTAAATAATTTTCGTACTCACTATCTTCCATAAAGCAAGCCAAATTTTCAAATAATTTAGCTTTAAGGAATTTAACTCTTTTGTTTGTCATTTTTTCAGAAACAGACTTAATATAAGCTAAAAATTCTTCTGTTTTTTTACTTAAAAATTCAGAATTTACAGTATCAGAATTTTCAGTATCATAAAGATGAAGCATATCATCAAATCCCTCTTTATGGAAATTTTCATCAATCTTTAATTTAGTCAATATATAAGTGTCAACATCTTCAGGTACATTATTTTCGTCTATCATTTCAAGAATATCATTGAAACTGCTGTTCATAGCCTCAAGTTCATCTTGCATACCTTCAATGTTGTCATATATCCTATCAAGAATGTCATCAATAAGAACTTCATTGTCAGAACTTTCAATAATGTTTCTAGTTGAGAAATAAAGGTCTTTAAACATTATATCATCTTCAAATAAGTATTCATTGTCAACAGAGAACAATGCTATATTCAATAAATAATTTGTATCATTGTATAAAGATGAAACACACTCTTTTATTTCATCAAGTTGCAATTCTGTGTCCGTAAGGTTGTTGACATACTCGTCAAGTTCATCATCAGAAACATTTTCAAAATCAATTTCCCATATACTTTGAAGTTCATCAGCAATGTAATTAAATTTTTTACCATAACACTCAACATTCATTGGTGCAAAAGAAATTTTTAACATTTCAATATCATTTGTTGCCAAATTAATAGAAACCTCATTAAATATATTTTCAAACGCAGATTTTAAACAATCATTATATTTTTCTCTAAGCATTTTCAAAGGCAAACAAGAAAGGAGTTTCCCTTTTCTAATTTCAGAAATATAATCTTCTTCAACGTCAAATACATATTTCAAACAATCATTTAATATTGCGTTACAATCAAAATCATAGCCATTAAGTGCATTTTCCTTTTTAGCGTGTCTTGAAGTTTTTTCATCTAATGCCAATTCAAAAATCAACATTTTAAATCTATTGTATGTATAGATTACTTGCTCCATTTGTGCAAGTTCTTTTTGAAGTTTAACAATCCTATGACAATAATCGCTTCTTTTGTCCATAGGCAAAGTCAGAATATTACTAAGTTCTGCAGTTAAACTTTCAACTTCCTTTGTGTAGCCTAAAACTTCTCCAGAAGAATCACAGCTTAAAGGTTCTTTTCTATTTATGCAAACATCTGAAACAAGATGCAAAAGATTAAATCGTAATTGTTTAGGAATTAATATCTGTGCAATTTCCTTTATTTTATTTTCTTTTGTTTGTGTTGGCATAATAACCTCCATAAAAATAATATTGTTTTTATATATAATAACACAAAATAAAATTAATTTAAAGAAAAGTATTTAAAAATTTTAAAAATTATTGTACAATGTAGATATATGGGTTATAGACATTGATTTTTGCATAAAATAACATAAAAACAGGTAAGGTGAGAAGATGATTAGAGTTGTTGTTGCTGACTCAGATGCAGATAATTTAAAAAATTTTAGAGCATTCATAAGGGGGAACTTTCCAGAGCTTAGATATGAAAAGTCGGTAAGTTCTTTGGAAGAAATCCAAAATTCAATACATAACAAGAAAGCCGACATAATAATAGCAGATGTTAGAATTTTCGGAACAAATATGATAAGTCTTTTCAGGGATTGGAATTTCAATAATCCTGAAGTATCATTTATATTATACGGAACTTTTAACGATGCTGATTATATGCAGAAATGTATGGAATACGGCGTTGTTGGATATATGTATAAGCCTGTAAAACCTGGAGAACTTGACAAAAATCTCAATATTGCAATGAAAGTATACGACGATAAACAAAAGCGTCTAAAAGAGGAAGGCGAGATTTTACAAAGGTATCGTGAAAATATAATGTTTTTTGAAACATTATTTTTCAAAAACTTGACTAATGGAGCAATTTCAAGCGAAAGAGAGATAGAGAACGGTTTTGATTATCTAAATATAAATATAGCACCACCTTATTCCGTTGCAGTTTTAAGGGTTGACCATTTCAAAAAAGTTGTATTAACTCTTGATGAACGAGAGAAACATTTATTTATATTTAGAATTTTAAATTCTGTAAATAAAAGACTTGCCGAAAGTAATTGTGGAACGGCATTTATAAATAATTTCAATGAGATAATTATGATTATATATGGTCGTTCTGAACTTGAAGAGATACTACACATATTGAACGAAATAAAAATTGAAGTTCAGATACATATAAATCTTGGTGTATCCATTGGTATCGGTGGAAGATTTGACGATATAAAAGATATTTCTGTTTCATATAGAGAGGCAATAGCCGCCTTGAGATACAGATGTTTTATTGGGTACAATTCAATAATTCCTAGAGAATATGTTGAACCCGGTAATGATATAACATATAGATACCCTATAGAGCGAGAAGAATTACTTGTTTATGTAGCTGTAATCGGTGAATATGATTATTGTATAAAACTTTTAGATGAACTTTTTGACTCAATGAGAAAAAGCTCTGATATAAAGAAAAAATTGCTTTCACAACTAGTTACAGATATTTTAATTTCAATAAATCGAAATGCCCTTGAACAAAATCTTAATATATCAGGAGTAAACCAGTTCTTCCCTACTTCCGGTGTTTTTGAAATTGAAACACTTGACGATGCGTACAACTATTTAAAAACAGGGCTTAAAAGTTTCTGTTCATATATTGTAAACATTAGAAGTCAAAAAGAAACCGAGATTTATAATTCTGCCATAAATTATATAAATCAGAGATATTATGAAGATTTGAACGCTAAAAAGATTGCTGTTGTATTCAATTGTTCGTATGAATATTTCAAAAAGATATTCAAAAAGTATTCAGGAATTAATTTTAGTGATTATCTTGCAAAAACAAGGATTGAGCAAGCCAAGAAACTTATTCTTGAAACAAATCTCGATGATGATATAATAGCATTAAAAGTTGGATATGAAGACGTGAACGTATTTAGAGCAACATTTAGAAGAGTTGAAGGTTATAACTTGTCTGACTATCGACATTTAAATAATAAATCTGTAGTTGAAAACTCTTAGAGTTAATTTTAAAGCAAAAAACATTTTTTACAAAACACAAAAATAAGAAAGGAACTGTAATGGAAAAAAAGAAGATTGCATTTATAACATTAGGCTGTAAAGTAAATATGTATGATACAGAGGCTATGATGGAGCTTTTTCAAAAAAAAGGATATGAAATAGTTGAATTTGATAGCTTTTCTGATATATATTTGATAAATACTTGTACGGTTACAAATTTAGGAGATAAGAAGTCACGCCAGATGATAAGACGTGCAAAGAGGATAAACCCAAATGCGATAGTTGTCGCAACCGGCTGTTATGCACAGGTTGCACCCGAAGAGGTAAAAAAAATCGAGGGCATAAACATAATTATCGGAACAAAAGAGAGAGCAAATATTGTTGATATAATCGAAGATTATTCAAACAAGGCAAATAGTTCAGAGATTTTAGATACAGTAACTGACATAATGAAAGAAAAAACATTTGAGGAGCTTTCTGTAACCAACTTAAAAAATCACACAAGGGCGTATCTCAAAATACAAGAGGGTTGCAATCGTTTTTGTTCATATTGTATAATACCATTTGCCAGAGGTCCTGTTAGAAGTCGTATGCCGGAAGATGTAATTTCAGAAGTAAAAAAACTTGCTGATAATGGATTTAAAGAAATCGTTTTAGCAGGTATACACGTTGCGTCTTATGGCGTTGATTTAGGTAATATCACCTTAATTGATATAATTAAAAAAGTCCACGATATAGACGGGATAGAAAGAATACGTTTCAGTTCAATCGAACCACTTGTTGTAACAGATAAATTTTTAAAAGAACTTTCCAAACTCCCAAAAGTTTGTGACCACTTCCACCTTTCACTCCAAAGTGGCTGTGATAGAACTTTAAAAAGAATGAATCGTAGATATACTTCAGAAGAATATAAAACGGCAGTAGAGAAGTTGCGAAAAGTTTACCCAGATGTTGCCGTAACAACGGATATAATTGTTGGTTTCCCGGACGAAACAGACAAAGACTTTGAAGATAGTATGGCTTTTGCAAAAGACGTAAGGCTTGCAAAAATTCACGTGTTCCCCTACTCTCCAAAAACAGGTACAAAGGCAGCCGAATATCCTAATCAGATAGCACCGGACATTAAAAACCAAAGAGCCAAACAAATGATTTCAGTAAGCAATGAATTAAATAAAGAATTTTTGTCAAAATACATTGGTAAAACAATGAAAGTTCTTTTTGAGAGAAATATCGGCAATAACGTATATGAGGGACATACAACGAATTATATAACTGTACACACAGAAAGTACCGAAGATATTTCAAATAAAATTATAGATGTCAAAATAAAAGAAATTTTAAAAGAAGAAACTGTTTCAGCGGAAATTGTTTCAAAATAGGAATTATTTAATTATATTAAATTCAATATCAATATTGCATATTTATAAGTTTTTTTATTCATAATTATATATTTTAACTATTTTTGTTGAAATTTGTTATAAAAAAAAATTTGCATAAATCTAAAATATGTATTATTATATATTATAGGGTTGAAACATAAGTTTCTCATATTGAGCGGAAAAGTTTAATAAATATACATTCTAAGGAGGTCTGCTATTTTGAAAGATAAAAGTATTTTTGAAACTCAAAAGATTGCAAATCCAAATAAAGGTGAAAGAAGTCAAGCAAATGAAATATTGACAAATGTTTTTACTGCTCTTACAGATAAAGGTTATAATCCTGTTAATCAAATAGTTGGTTATATCTTATCAGGTGACCCAACATATATCACAAGTCACGCAAACGCAAGAAGTAACATAAGTAAAATAGAAAGAGATGAACTTCTTGAAGAACTTGTCACTTTTTATTTAGAAAATAACTTAAAGGATTGATTTTGTGCGTATTTTAGGTCTTGATTTTGGCGAAAAAACGATAGGGGTTGCGATAAGTGACCCTTTTGGTTGGACTGCACAGGGTGTTGAAATAATACGAAGAAAAGAAGAAAGAAACTTAAAGGCATCTGTTACAAGGATTGGCGAATTAATTAAAGAATATGGTGTTGAAAAAATCGTTATGGGCTATCCTAAAAATATGAACAACACCATAGGTGAAAGGTGCGAAAAAACTGAGAGCTTTAAGGCACGCCTTGAAAAAGCCTTTAAAATCGAAGTTATTCTTTGGGACGAAAGACTTAGTACAGTTGCTGCCGAAAGAGGTCTTCTTGAAGCAGATTTAAGCCGAAATAAGAGAAAACAGGTTATTGATAAGATGGCTGCTGTTTTTATTTTGCAGGGATATTTGGATAGTAAACCTAACCTTTAAAAGCTATTATAAAAACTATTGTGATTTGAAGATTTGTAAAATTTATTATAGGAGATTTTTATTTATGGAAAACAAAAATGATGAGTTAAACGATTTTTTTGAAGATGGCGAAACTTACGAAACTCTTACTATGACAGACGAAGACGGAGTCGAAGTTGATTTTGTTGTTATTGATGCTATTGAAGTTGACAAAACAAAATATCTTCTCGTTGTTGCTGCCGAAGATACAGACTTAGATGAGCCGGAAGCAGCTATTTTAAAAGAAATTAAGTCTGACAATAACGATGCCTACTATGAGTTTGTTGAAGACGATAACGAATTCAAAAAAGTTAGTGTACTACTTCAAGATAATGAAACTGATTACGAAATGGATTTTTAAAAACTTTTCTACCTAGATAATAGATATTGTGAAACTATTAAATTATAAATAAAAATAAAATAATGGAGGTGTTTGCTTGGCAGGCAAAAATTCAAGGCTCAAAGTTATACCTTTGGGTGGATTACACGAAATAGGAAAAAATATTACTGTCTTTGAATATAATAATGAAATTATAATCGTTGACTGTGGTATTGCTTTTCCAGAAGATGATATGTTAGGTGTCGACCTTGTTATACCTGACTATACTTATCTTGTAAAAAATAAAGACAAAATCAAAGGTGTTGTATTAACTCACGGACACGAGGACCATATAGGTGGTTTACCTTATTTCTTAAAAGAAATAAATGTCCCTATTTACGGCACAAAATTGACAATAGGTCTTGTTGATAACAAACTTAGAGAACATAATCTTATAAATAAAGTCGAAAGATATACCGTTTCAGCCGGCGAAACAATAAGACTTGGTTGTTTCAAGGTTGAATTTATTAGAACAAACCACAGTATAGCAGACGCTGTTGCTTTTGCTATAACAACCCCTGTTGGTGTTGTTGTTCACTCCGGTGACTTTAAAATTGATTATACACCTATTCAAGGTGAAATGATAGACTTACAGAGATTTGCCGAACTTGGTAAAAAAGGCGTTCTTCTTTTCTTGTGTGAAAGTACAAACGTTGAACACCCTGGCTATACAATGAGTGAAAAAAACGTTGGTGTCATCTTTGAAGAAATTTTCCAAAATTCAGAGGACCAAAGAATAATAGTTGCAACTTTCTCATCAAATATAGACCGTATACAACAGATTATAAATTCAGCGTCAAAGAGAAAGAGAAAAGTTGCTGTTGTCGGAAGAAGTATGTCAAACGTTGTAAAAACAGCCTGTGAACTTGGTTACTTAAATGTTCCACAAAATACAATGATTGATATTACAGAAATCAAAAATTACACAGATAATCAGCTTGTAATAATAACAACAGGAAGTCAGGGCGAAACGATGTCTGCCCTCTCAAGAATTGCGTCAAATGACCATAAACAAATAGAGGTAAAACAGGGTGATAAGATTATAATAAGTTCAAGTCCTATCCCTGGAAATGAAAAGGCAATTTATAAGGTAATAAATGACCTTCTCAAAAAAGGTGCAGATGTTATATATGACGGTATTATGGACGTCCACGTTTCCGGACACGCACGTCAAGAAGAAATTAAGTTACTTCACGCACTTTTAAAACCTAAATTCTTTGTACCTGTTCACGGTGAATTTAAACATTTAAAGGCACACGAAAACCTTGCATTAGGTATGGGTATGAATAAGAAAAATATCTTTTTAATGGGTATCGGTGATGTTCTTGAATTAACACGTGATACAGCGAAAATAACAGGAACTGTACCGGCAGGTCAAGTTCTTGTTGATGGTCTTGGTGTCGGTGATGTTGGTAATATCGTTTTACGAGATAGAAAACATTTGTCACAAGACGGTCTTATGATTGTTGTTGTTTCAATTGAAAAAGAAACCGGTAGAATGTTATCAGGTCCGGATATAATTTCAAGAGGATTTGTGTACGTTCGAGAATCTGAGGAACTTATGGAAGAGGCAAAGAACGTTGTAAGAGAGGCACTTTATAAGTGTGAACAAAAAAATATAAACGAATGGTCTTATATTAAAACTCTTATAAAAGATACTTTGAGAGATTTCCTCTGGCATAAAACAAAAAGAAGTCCTATGATTTTACCAATAATTATGGATATTTAATTTATAAAATAGACTCCCCCACCCTTTTAGGTGGTTTGGGGGCTATCTATAGATTTTTAGTTTATTATTGTCTATGTATTGTTTAATAAGTGGAGGTCTTTCATTTATGGAAGATGATTTATTTAAGTTAGCAGACACATTAACTTCTGCTATAAAAAACAGTAAATGCTATAATGATTATTTAATTTCAAAAGAACGTATTAAAAAAGATTCTAAATTATGTGATAAAATTCGAGAATTTAAAAGCTTACATATAGATTTACAAAAGAAAAAGCTTAATAATGAGGAAATTTCTTTTGATTATGAAAGAGATATAAGCAAAAGATACTATAATCTTATATTAAATGAAGATGTAAAAACTTTTTTAGAGAACGAACAAATACTCATAAAATTAATGGGTGACATATATAATAGAATTTCAACAGAATGTGTTCTTGATTTTGATTTATAATAAAAATATGACAAGTGATTACCAAAACGGTGGTCACTTATTTTTTGTTTTTTTTAATCCTAAAAATTAGAATATATCTCCACAAAACCGAATATGTTTATAAAAGAAAAAAAGAAATTTAAAATAAACTTCGGAAGGAGAAATAAAAATGCAATATGATTTAAAAGAGAATAATAACATAAATTTAATAGGAAAAGTTGTGTCAGATTATGAATTTAATCACGAAGTATATGGCGAAGGCTTTTATTCTTTCTTTATCGAAACAAACCGTTTAAGCAATTCAACAGATACCCTCCCCGTAACCATTTCAGAAAGATTAATAAATAATGACATACTAAAAAAAGGAAATATGGTTGAAATTTCTGGTCAAATTCGTTCATATAATAATTATAGTGAAAATAAAAACAGATTAATACTAACTGTATTTGTAAGAGAAATAAAAGAAGTTGATTTATCGACACAAAACAAAAATCCAAATCAAGTAACTTTGAACGGATATATATGCAAAAAGCCGATATATCGAACTACACCTTTTGGTAGAGAAATAACAGACATACTTTTAGCAGTAAACAGAGCGTATAACAAATCAGATTACATACCTTGTATATCTTGGGGAAGAAATGCCGTTTTTTCAAATAGATTAGAAGTTGGAGAAAACTTACTAATCTCCGGAAGAATGCAAAGCCGAATATATCAAAAGAAACTAGAGAACGGAGAAACTTTTGAAAAAACAGCTTATGAAGTTTCAATTTCAAAAATAGAAGTACTTCCTAAACAAATAATATAGACACACAAAAAAACCTTGAGATTTTTTCCCAAACTTTACTAGCCTTTCCAAAATAAAACTCCACAGCCAGTAAGTTTGGGTAAGACCCAAGGTCTTTATCTTTGTTTTCATCTACCCTATTTATTTAACAAGATTTCTCCAGTCTAAATCTCCTCTGTCGAGAGCTAAAAGAAGAGCCTCTGCCGTTGCAAGATTAGTTGCAAGAGGGATATTATGTACATCACAAAGTCTTAAAACATTGCTCATATCAAGTTCATAACTTTTTGGAGAAACAGGGTCCCTAAGGAAAATAACAACATCAATGTCATTATTAGCAATCTGAGAGCCAAGCTGTTGTTCGCCCCCAAGATGACCTGCAAGGTATTTGTGAACAACAAGGTTTGAAGTTTCTTCGATAAGAAGACCTGTTGTTCCTGTAGCGTAAAGCTCGTGTTTACTTAAAATATGTCTGTACGCTATACAAAGATTTTCCATAAGTATTTTTTTATTGTCGTGTGCAACTAAAGCTATATTCAATAAAGTCACCTCTCAAATAACGATTTTGGTTTTCTTAAACCAACATTTATAACAAGTCCAATGGCCATCATATTCATCCACATAGAACTTCCCCCATAACTTAGAAAAGGGAAAGGCATACCGGTGTTCGGCAAAAGACCTGTAGCAACGCCAACATTTACAAAAACCTGAAATGCAAACATTCCGGCAACACCAGATGCGATATACATACCGATGTTATCTGATGCTCTGTTTGCAACAGAAACGCATTTCAAGATAATTAACAACATAATAACAAGAACGGCTATACAGCCAATAAAACCAAACTCCTCACCAACAACAGAGAATACAAAGTCATTGTGTGACTCAGGAAGATAACTGAGCTGGTTTATTGTTCCTTGATAAAGACCCTTTCCACCAAGCCCACCAGAGCCAATTGCCCAGATAGAGTTTCTGGTCTGATAATAAAGGGGGTCAGACCAATCCGGATTTAAGGCAGATAAAATTCTGTCGATATGATAAGGATTAAGGAATTTACTTAATATAAAGTGTTCTTCACTAAGTAAATCAATAAAAAATATCAAACCAATAGGCACAATTATCGCCAAAGCAACAAGTATATACTTGCGATTTAAGTTACCAACAAAAAGTATAACAAACATAATTGCAATAGTAACAAGACTAGCCGAAAGAGATGGTTGCATTTTTATCAAAACGGTCGGAACAAGTGTTGCAACAAACACAACTCCAAGTGTTTTAAATTCATTAATTGTTTCATTATTTTTATCAACGAATTTTGCAAGAAAAACAATCATAAAAATTTTTGAAAATTCCGAAGGCTGTATACCAAAAATCCATCTGTTTACCCCATCACCGTCACCAAGAAAAAGTACAATGACAAGCAAAACAACATTTATGATATATAGTGGAATATAAAACTTGCATATAACGTGATAATCAACAAAAGCCGTAACAGCCATAAGAAAAATGCCTGTCACAAACCACATTATTTGACTCTCAAACTCACCTGTCGCATCTGCCGTATTGATTTTTGTAGCACTTCCAATTATTATTATACCAAAAATAGATATAGCGAGTACGAGGAAAAGCAAAACAAAGTCTATAGAAAATAAATTTTTTTTGGTTATCATAAATAAAACTACCTCTCAAAAACTACATTTGCACTTTTCTCATACTTTTAATTGGAATATTTGCATATAACATAGGGACACTACCGTTAGTTCCGTCTGTTTCTGTCTGAGTAATCTGAATATCTAACTCTTCTTCATCAATTTCCATATAGTTTGATATAACACGAATTATATCTGTTTTCAACATTTCAAGAACTTGTGTCGAACAGTTTACTCTATCGTGAATTAAAACAAGCTTTAATCTATCTTTAGCAACATCTTTTGATGAAGGTTTGCGTGAAAAAAAACTAAATAAGTCCATTTTTATACCTCCTTATTGTTAATTCCCCGATTTAAAAAATCTTTTAACTTTATTAAAGAAACCCTTTTCAAAATCCAAATCCATTAAAGGAACGTTGTTTCCTAAAATTCTTTGGGTAATGTTCCTGTATGCCTCACCGGCTCTTGATGAAGGGTCAGTAACAGAAGGTTCACCTTTATTTGCAGATATTACGATGCTTTCATCATCTGGAACAATGCCGATTATGTCAATTGCAAGAATTTCTGTAACATCGTCCATAGCCATCATATCGCCTCTTTTAACCATATCAACCCTAATTCTATTTAATATAAGCATAGGGTTTTTAAGTTCATTAGCCTCAAGAAGACCGATTATTCTGTCGGCATCACGAACAGCAGAAACCTCTGGTGTTGTAACAACGATAGCTCTATCTGCACCAGCAATCGCATTTTTAAAGCCTTGTTCAATACCAGCTGGACAATCGATGATAATAAAATCAAATTCTTCTTTCAAAGATTCGCAAAGCTTATTCATCTGTTCAGGGCTAACAGCGTCTTTATCTCTTGTTTGAGCAGCAGGGATAAGGAAAAGATTTTCATATCTTTTATCTCTTATAAGTGCTTGCTTCAATCTACAGTTACCCTCGATAACATCAATAAGGTCATATACGATACGGTTTTCAAGTCCCATAATAACATCAAGGTTACGAAGTCCGATGTCGGCGTCAATCATAACAACTTTTTTACCAGCCATAGCAAGCCCAGTACCGAGATTTGCCGAAGTGGTAGTCTTACCTACACCACCTTTTCCTGATGTAATAACTATAACTTCACTCATTTGTTCTCCTCCTAAATTTAATCTTTGTAAAAATATGTACTTTTATTTCTAAAAAAACCAAGTAATTTAATTTAAGTGGTTCTTATATTATAATAACAGAAATAAATAGATTTTGCACTAATTTCTTTAAGCAAATTGTTACAAAATTATATAAATTTTTAAAAATTCGCTAAAGGCTCAACATAAATTTCTCCATTTTTAGCAAAAACACATTCTGGAGATATTTTAGGAGTCTTATCTTTTTTAGGAAAATAAGTAACGATGTCAGCAATTCTAAGCTGTGTAGGTTTCAAATTAAGGCCAATAATAAAGCAGTCTGCTTCTCCACTGCAACCAGCGTGAACAAGGCCTTTTATCGAGCCAAGAACGATTATATTTCCCTCTGCAATAACCTCACCACCAGGATTTATATCTCCTATTATAACGATACTTCCCTTAAATTTCAAGGATTGACCACTTCTTATAGAACCCTTGTGAAAAGAAGTCATATTTTCAAGCACAGAAAAAACATTTTGAGGCATAACATTTTCAACAACGCTTTTTGTAACTTTAATATTTTCGACATCATCAATTTTCGATAATTTTTCTTGTTTAACAAATATAGGGTCTTCACCTTTTCCGTGAACAAAGGAAATGTTAAGACCAGATATTTCCGATATAATGTCAAGTAGCTCCATTTCTTCAGAGTCGCTAAGTCCACGACCCTGAAATGTGATAGCTGTATTAGCTCCCTGAAAAAAAGCACCTGCACTTTCAACCTTTTTCTTAAATAAATCTTTAAGCTCGGCGAAAGTAATTTTATCATCTAAAATAATAAGAATACCGCCATTTTTACCTTTAAATATAACACTATTGTTCTGATTCAATTTGTTCCAACTCCTGTTTATTTATATAAAATATTATAACTTTCCTTTTCTGGCTGTTTATCAATCTCAAGATATGAAGAAATTATACCTTTAGCAATATTTGGTGCAGGAGATGTTGAATCCTCACCAAAAGGAATAAGGATAGTTATCGCAATCTGTGGGTCATCATAAGGAGCAAATCCAACAAAAACGGTGTGTTCCTTTCTAAATGAAGACTGCTGTGCCGTACCAGATTTAGCAGCAACTTTAACAGGAAATCCCTTGAAAACATTTCTAAGAGTTCCTCTTTCGCCAGATGTAACAAGATACATACCTTCGTGCATAATTTTAAGGTTATCCTCTTTTATATTAATATCTTCCTCAACATTTGGAGTATATTCTTGAATAGTTTCATCTTGGTATGAAGTAATTTTATCAAGGAAGTGCATAGAATATCTCTTTCCACCATTTGCAAGTGTAGAAACATACTTTGTCATAGTGGCAGAAGTATAGTTATTAAAAGACTGTCCGATAGCTGTTCTGATTGTATCACCGTCATACCATTTAAGTTGGCTTTCATCAGCTTCTGGGTCCCTCATCGTATAAATATACCTTTTATATTCCGGAGAAGATATATTAGAGGCATAATTTTTTGTTGAATTATAAAGTTCATATATCTCAACACCAGTAGGGTCATTAAGTCCGTATAATTTCATATATTTGTTTAAAGTTTCAATACCTTTTTCTGTTGAATTTGTTTTTGAATTACCCATATTAAAACTAAGTTGATAGAAGAAGTAGTTACAAGAAACCTCAAGGGCGTGTGCAACGTTGACATCACCGTGAGAGCCATTACCACTACCAATCCAACACCTTGCATAAGGTTTTCCGGCCTCTTTAAAAGTACCACCATCGTGAATTGTGGAATAAGGATTAATATATCCCTCTTCAAGTCCAGCAGTAGCTGTAATCATTTTAAATGTTGACCCAGGAGCACGAGGTTCCATAAAAGGTCTGTTAAGCAAAGGTGTTGTAGAGTCATTCTGTAACTTAGCATAATAATTATTATCAAAGTTATTAACAAATCTATTGTTGTCATAAGATGGATAAGATACAGCGGCTAAAACATCACCTGTGTGAATGTCTTCAACAACAACAGAACCTGTACAAGGGTCCATACCAGTCATATGAGGTGTAATCTCACCAGAATTTAATTTATCAATAATAACTTGTAAAGGTGAAATCTGTCCATTTTTTACTTTCAAACGATATGAATCATCAGCAGTTATTGTACCTTGTTCAATCATAACAACAATAAGTTGTGTGCAAGAAACGTTTCCTTTTTCGATTGCGTCCATAAGAATTTGTTTAGCAAGGTCTGTGTCCGTTTCTGCACCCTTGTCAACAGATAAAATATATTTTTTTATATTGTTTTGCTCTGTATTTTCTCCAGCAGAAAGAATTTCCTTTATATCAATATGACTAGAGTCAACCATAGACGATAATATTTCTTTATAAGAATAATCACCCTCAGAAATTCTAGTTAATATCGATTTTTTAAGTGTTTCCTCAAAAACGTTATAAGTAGCCTCTTGAAGTCGTTTATCAACAGTAAGGAAAACTTTGTTACCAGGAATAGGCTCAACAGCCTCTGATTCAATAGTTTTTATTCTTCTACCGACATTGTCAACCTCAACATATTTTTTACCTTTAGTACCACGAAGCTCTGACTCAAAAGCCTTTTCAATACCGTCCTTACCAATAAGGTCATTTTGTGTATAATCTCCCTTGCCCTCATATTCTGAAAGCTCTGTTTCTGTGATACCTCTAATATATCCAAGCAAGTGAGAAAAATATTTTCCAGACGGATAATATCTCAAAGCCTCAACATCTATATATATAGCAGGATAGTTAGACTTTTCTTCTTCTATAGCAGCGATAGTTTCGCTCTTAACATCGTAAGCAACAATGATAGGTATATATTTAGAGTATCTTTTAAGATAAAGCTGACATCTCAAAGATAAAATTTTTCTTGCATCAGAATCGGACCACTTAGGGTCAACAGAAAATTTTTCTTTTAAAGCATTAAAACACTCTTCTGCTGTCAAATTTTCATCAAGTCCCATATCTTTTTTCCATCTTTTTTCTTGAGTCTGACTGCCGTCAAAATCAAAAGTAAAAGGTTTAGTTTTAGATATAGGAAATTCATCAACAATATCTTCCTGATTTTTTTCAAGCAAAGATATTAGCTTAACAAAAATATCATCTTGATTTTCAACGGATATACTTGCATCTATATTGACAGTAAAAGAAGATTTATTTGTCGCAAGTGGAATACCGTATCTGTCATATATATTGCCCCTTGGTGCATTAACAACAACCTCTTGTAAAGTTGTTGCTTTAACTTGGCTATTATAAAATTCACCGTTTATTATCTGCAAAGTAAATAACTTAATTGCAAGAATTATAAATAGCACACCAATTACAACATATAAAACAATCAATCGGTTTTGAAAAATCTTTAATACATTTTCAAAAAAAGATTTCATATAATTTTATTTCCTCCTAAAAACAGAGAACTGTTAAAAAAGATTTCTTTTAATAACTTCCCTGTCCTCAAGCCTTTCATTAATTATGTAGAAAAGTTTGTAAAGAAAAACAGAGAATAAAGCCGTATAAGCAGCCTCAGGCAAAACAATATTCTTAACAAAATAGAATAGATTAGTATAGCCAAAAATAAGTATATTAAGGACATAAAAAGCAAGTTCATATACAATAGTACTAACTGTAGTCATTATAAGTGGCACAAGAAAATTCTCTGTAAAAAAGTCAACATAAAATTTCCCACAGAAAAATCCTGTAAGCATACCCAAAAGAGCATTCATTCCGATAAACTGCCCAAAGAATATATCTTGCAAAAGTCCAATAATAAAACCTATCGCTGCCCCTTCATACTCTCCACGCATAAAGGCGAATGAAACAATTATTATTATCGCTGTATTTGGAATTATCCCTATTATTTCGATACTATGCAAAAAAGTAGATTGAATTAAAAAATTCAAAACAATAATAATTGCTGTAACAAAGTATCTCAAATTCAATCCCCCTTAAAACTCATAAAACGCTTTTGTAAAGCTTTATAAGTCTATTGTAAGTCTTTTTTAAAGTTTTGTGTTATAACAAGAACAGTTTCAAGATGTTTAAAATCAACAGTAGGTGTAACGATAGCACATTTAGTAAGTGTGTTGTCATCTGTAACAATCTCTTTAACATAACCAATAGTTATCCCCGGAGGATATATTTCGCTTAAATGAGAAGTTACAATTTCATCGCCCTTTATAATTTCAGCATCGCTATCAACATATTCCATTTTGCAAGAGCCTTGATTTTCCAAGTCACCACGGATAAATCCAATATCATCTGTTCTAAGACTTTTTGCACTAACCGAATCAGTATCATCGATTATAGAAACGACTTTAGAATAATTTATTCCTGTTTCAACGATTTTACCAACAAGCCCACCAGAAGCAATAACAACCATATTTTTCTCAAGGCCGTCTTGTGAACCTTTGTCAATAAGAAAAATATCATACCAGTTTCCTGTGTCTTTTGCTATAATTCTTGCACCAACTTTAGGATAGTTAGAATATTTCTGGTCAACTTTAAGTGTTTCAGAAAGCTTTTTATTTTCATCTTCAATAAGTTTAAGCCTATCGACCTCTGTCTGAAGTGAATACACTTGTTCTTTAAGTTTTTCGTTTTCATTTTCAATATCGTTGATATTAACGAGTGCATTAAACTTACTAGCAAACCAGTCGCTAACGAGAGTATTAACCTTTTGGATAGGAGATAATATGTACCCTATTCCACTTTCAAAGAAAGTCGGTTCTGCCCTGTTAAGCGAAAGAGAAATCATAATAAGACAAAGCACTACAGCTATAGGTATAACAAATTTTTTGTGAGTTTTAAAAAAGTTCAAGTGGAACTCTCCTTATTCATTAATTTATAAAAGCCAACAAAATTATTTTGTTTTAAGTTTCTGTGAAGAGATAAGAACTGACCTTAATGTGTCGATATGTTCAAGTACAAGACCTGTACCAAGAGCAACACAGTTAAGAGGTTCTGGGGCAATTTTAACAGGCATCATTGTTTCCTTAGAAACAAGCTTGTCAAGCCCTCTGAGCAAAGCACCACCACCAGTAAGAACAATTCCAGCTTCCATAATATCGGCAGCAAGTTCAGGTGGAGTTTTTTCAAGAGTTGATTTAATTGCATCAATGACAACATAAACAGGGTCACTCAATGCGTCTAAAATCTCTCTTGATGTAATGTCAATAGTTTTAGGAAGGCCAGATATAAGGTCACGACCTCTAATTGACATAGTTTTTTCTTCACCAGGTTCAAGATAAGCACAGCCAATCTCGATTTTAATTTCCTCAGCACTTCTTTCACCGATAGCAAGATTATAATTCTTTTTAATATAGTTTACGATACAAGAGTCAAATTTATCACCAGCAGTTTTAGCAGATATACTAGTAACGATACCACCAAGAGAAATAACCGCAACTTCGCTTGTCCCACCACCAATATCAACAACCATACTACCAACAGGCTCTTCAACAGGAAGACCAGCACCGATAGCAGCAGCCATAGGCTCTTCTATAAGGTAAGCATTTTTTTCTTTAGCACCAGCAGCAACAGCAGCTTCTATAACAGCTCTTTTTTCAACTTCAGTAACTCCAGATGGGATACATATAACAATTCGAGGAGATGAAAAACCTTTAGACATAGCCTTGTTCACAAAATATTTAAGCATAGCCTGAGTAACTTCAAAATCAGCAATAACGCCATCTTTCATAGGGCGAGTTGCAATTATTGATGCAGGTGTACGACCAATCATCTCTTTAGCTTCGTTACCAACAGCAAGCACTTCGTGAGTAACAGAGTTTATAGCCACAACTGACGGCTCATTAACAATAATTCCTTTATTTTTAGCAAATACAAGGGTATTTGCAGTACCTAAGTCAATTCCAATGTCTTTAGTAAACATAGTATATGTTTCTCCTTCCAATAAATAAAATGAATGTTCTTATAGATTATATTACAACTTTCTAATTAAAATTTCAACAAAATATTACAAACAAAATGAATAAATATTCAAAAAATTATATGATTTAAAAATCAAAAAAAGATATTAAATACTATTCAAACAATACAAAATATCTTTTTAGTGATAAACAAATCCACCGATGTATATTATATTACAAAAACCGTCATTTGTCCACATACATAGTGATAATTTTTTATAATTTTTTAAATATAGAAACTATAGGCTTTTAAAAAGCTTTTAATTAAAGCCACCATAATTTTTTTTTACAATTAGGCCGTCATTTATGACAGCCTATTGCATAATACCAAATTAAGTCTAATCTAATTAAAATCTTATTTTCAACCTCTTTGGTGTACGTCGTCTGTTGTATATTATATATATAACAGCAATAAACATAAGTACGAGTGAAAGCACCTGAGAAACAGCAATGCCTGTATCACCAATTATAAGCTGGTCTGTTCTAAGTCCCTCAATCCAGAAACGACCAAGACCATAACCTGCAAAATATAATGCAACTAATTCTCCCTCAAATCTCTTGTGTTTTTTATAAATATTAAGTATTATAAAAAGCCCTAAATTCCACATAGATTCATAAAAGAAAGTTGGGTGAACCTGAACATATTCGACAATTTGGTCCGTTCCCTCAAGTTTAAATTTTTGAATATTGTTAAGAACTTCTTGAGATGTTTCTTTTATAGCGTTAGTACCATTCAATTTATATCTCATAGCAAGGAAAGAATCTGTATAGCCACCAAAAGCCTCACGATTTATAAAGTTGCCCCATCTTCCGATAACTTGACCAATAATAAGGCCTAAAACAGCAGTATCAAGGAATTTAGCAAGACTAATGTTTCTAATTCTTGTATATACAAAGGAAACGATAACAGCAGCGATAATTCCACCATATATAGCAAGACCACCGTTTCTTATAGCAAATATAGACCATAAGTCATCTTTAAAATCGTCCCATTTAAAAACCACATAATAGAGTCTTGCCCCCACTATACAAAATACGATAGTCCACAACAAATAGTCTGAATAAATTTCTTTTTTTTGTCCAGTTCTCACA
Source organism: uncultured Eubacteriales bacterium (assembly GCA_902496345.1). Taxonomy (GTDB): domain Bacteria; phylum Bacillota; class Clostridia; order Lachnospirales; family CAG-274; genus MGBC114079. The sequence goes on along the minus strand of CABVAP010000007.1, from coordinate 8,292 downwards.
GCTTCGTGTTGTGCCATCAAAAGTCCTGCAAGTATCCCAATAGCGATAAGGATACCATACCAATAAATATCAAAACCAAGACCTAAAAAATTTTTAATGGCAACCCTGTCAATACTGTCTATCATTATTCCAATATTAGGAAACCATATATCCGGTGCCTGTGCTATACTTTCCATAATTCCCTCCAGAAACAAATTTATTTTTTAAGGCACTATAAGACTTAAAGCGACATTTTCCTTAAAAAACAAATCAGAGATAAGCTTTTCAATATACGTTTTATCAATAGATTTTAATTCTTTAGAATAATCGAATAAACTAATTCCTTTTGAAAAGAAATCAGCTTGAACAGAAATAAGACCGTCTAAAGAGTTAAATCCTCTTTTAAATCTGCCAATATGTTTATTCTTGATAATGTCAAATTGATTATCACTTATACCTTTTTTTTGAAATTTTAAAACCTCGTCAAGAAATAACTCCCCAACCATATCAGAGTTGTCAGAATATCCCGACAATGTCAAAAATCCATAGTCCCTTCCACAAGTATAAGCATATCCAAAGGATTTGTCAATATATCTTTTTTTGTATAACATTTCGTAAAATTCTGAACTTTCGCCACATACAATATCAAGTAACAGTTTTATGCCTAAAATTTTTTTTGCAATATTTTTTTCATTTAAGTTTTCTTTTACCCCAATGTGAAACATAGGAATTTGTATAGACATCTTTTGTTCGATAAAACTATTTGCAACTTCTACTTTTTCTGTACGAATTATTTTTTTAGAATTACTGTTATCGTTCAATTTAAGTTTTTCTTGAATAGAGTTGTATATCTCATTTCTGTCAAAATCACCGGCACAAATAACAGCAGAATTTTTATATGTGTAAAAATTTTTGTAATTTTCATATAACATATCTTCTGAAATATCTTTTATAGTTTCTGTACTGCCGGCAATTTCATTTTTAATTGTATGTTCATTGTAAAGACACTTTAAAAGATTAAAATAAACTTTCCAACTAGGGTCATCATCGTACATTTTAATTTCTTGTGAAATAATATCTTTTTCCCTCTCAACACTTTCTTTTGTAAAATAAGGCTTACTTACAAAATCAAATAGAATATTCATATTTTCCTTAAAATTATCAATACAATTAAAATAGTACGCCGTTGTGTTGAAATTAGTAAATGCGTTTGATGACGCTCCATATTTTGAAAATTCGTCAAAAACATTGTAATCTTTTTGCTCAAAGAGTTTATGCTCAATAAAATGTGCTAAACCTTGTGGTTCTTCAACAACCTTATCACCTTTCAAAAAAATATTATCTGCCGAACCATAATTTACAGCAAACATAACTTCTTTTTCAACATATCCTTTTTTAGGAATAATAAAGCATTTAAGACCATTTTCAAAAGTATTTTCATAAATAATTTCATCAGCACAATCTATATATAGTTCCTTTTCCATAAAATCACCCCTTAACATAAAAAATATATTGTATCAATATAAACTTTACTCATAACATCAGAAACATCTTCAATTGAAACATTTTTAAGTTTTTTCATAGCATCGTCTATATTAATTTTATAGTCAAGAATATTTTGTGATAAATTAAAATCAATAATTCCGGATTGATAATCAAAAGTACTTAAATATTTTTTAGAAAGACTGGCAACAGCATTTTGGAAATCAGATTTTTCAAAATCTCCGTTTTTAACTTCCTCAATACATTGTTTAATAGTTTCAACAGATTTCTCAAAATCTTCTTTCTTTATGCCTGCTTGTACAAACATAATTGTTTTAAATCTATAAACAAAAGAATTTACGTAATAACAAAGACCATTTTCTTCACGAAGTTTTAAAAAAAGTTTAGAACTTGCCCCACCCCCAAAAATTTCATTAGCAACAAGTAATGCAAAAAAGTCATCAGAATTAGGCTCTACATCTGTTCTTATTCCAATGCAAAGCCTACCTTGAGAAAGCCCCTCTTCCTCACAAACTTTTTTAACTTCTTGTTTATCATAAATAATGTTGCTTTCAAATTTTCTGTTACATTCAGTAGAGCAGTCAAAATATTCTTGAACGTAACTTTTGAATATATCATCATCAATATCACCAACATAATAAAACTCTATAGAATACTGTGACATAACATTACAATAGTGTTGATATAGATTTTTTTCATTTATATTTTCTAAATCCTCGATATAACCATCTCCATAAATTCCAAAAGGTTCATTTTTGCACATAATTTCAATACATCGTAGCTTTGCAAATTCTTTTTTATCATTTTTTCTGCCGTCAATTTCATCTTTCAAAAATTCTTTTTCATCTTCAACGTATTCTTTTTTAAAATGCCCATTTTCAACATAAGGTTTTAACATAACCTCCGATAAAAATTCAATTGTATTTTTAACAATTTCTTTGTCATCAATAACCTCAATAAAAAACTGAATAATCTGTTCTTCGCCTTTTTTAACAACATTAGCGTCAAATATTGCTCCATTAAGCTCATCAGTTTTCATATTAATATTTCTTATTGAATTGTATTTCAAACTACCTCTTTTTAAAACATAAGGTAATAGAGCATTATATGTTACGAATTTTCTTTCAAGAGGCATACGGATAACAGCACTTATTAAAACAGTTTTAAATTTATCAATTTGGTTAGAAAATACCATTAAATCACCTCCTACATATATTTTCTCATTCTTTTCAAAGCACTTTTTTCAAGTCTGCTAACTTGTGCTTGACTTATCCCTATTTCGTCAGCGACTTCCATTTGAGTTTTCCCTTTAAAAAATCTAAGTGTAATAATATATTTTTCTCTTTCCTCAAGGTGTTTAAGTGCCTCGTTTAAAGAGATATTTTCAAGCCATAAATTTTCTGAATTTTTATCATCACTAACTTGGTCCATTACAAAAATAGCATCTGCCCCATCGTGGTAAACAGGTTCAAAAAGAGAAATAGGGTCTTGAATAGCATCAAGTGCAAAAATAACATCGGCTTTGTCCATTCCGATTTCTTTAGAAATTTCATCAATAGTCGGTTCTTTAGAATTTTTGTGAGTAAGTCGTTCTTTTGCTTGTAATGCCTTGTATGCAACATCTTTCAGCGAACGACTGACCCTTATAGGACTGTCATCTCTCAAAAATCTTTTTATTTCGCCCAAAATCATAGGAACTGCATAAGTTGAAAATTTAACATTGTGTGATAAATCAAAGTTATTAATTGCTTTTATTAAGCCTATACAACCAACTTGAAATAAATCGTCAGGGTTTTCCCCTCTGTTTCCGAATTTTTTCATAACACTTAAAACAAGTCGTAGATTTCCGTAAATATATTTGTTTTTAGCATCTTCATCACCTTGCAATATTTTTTTAAATAATTCTTCCTTTTCCTCATTTTTTAAAAGTGGTAACTTACTTGTATTTACTCCACATATTTCAACTTTTGTCATAGTCATAAAAATCCCTCCTGTAATAAAAGGATTTCCTTTTTCTTCTTGATGTATACAAAAAATCAAGTTCCATAATTCTACAAAATTTTAAAAATAATTTTCATTTCACTAAAAGACTTTCAAGAATAACCATATAAATACATTTAGAATTAAAAAGCACAAAAAAATAGGTTGTTGTGATATGCAACAACCTATTTTTATTTAACTAAAAAATATTAATATAAAATTTTAATGACTTGTTTGCATACTACTATCTTCTATTCTTCCATATAAGGTGAGAGTATAAAGACCAGCAATACCAACAAGAGCATAAATAACTCTAGTAAGCCAAAAGCCAGTACCACCAAAAAGAGTTGCAACAAGGTCAAATTGGAAAAAACCAATAAGTCCCCAGTTAATTGCCCCGATAATAACCAATGTCAATGCTATCCAATCAAACGGCTTTGCTCTCATAAAATCTCCTCCTTTGCATTAAGAATAAAAACAAATCATAATAGCAACTGCTATCAATAATTATTTTGTCACGATATAAAACAATTATTCCAATGCACAGTAGGTATTTTTATACAAATAAAAATCAAAGCATTATTCTTCAACTGACTTTTCGTGATATAATTTTAATTTTTTATAAACTTTTCCAAAAACGGTATTTTGAGGATATTTACCTCTAGGACCTTTTTTGCCGGCAGTAACACCGGTTAAAATTTCAATTCCCTCTGAAATAGAAGAAATAGGATATATATGGAACAATCCGTCTTTAACAGCAGATATAACTTCATCTTTCAAAACAAGGTCTTTTACATTTTGAACAGGAATTATAACGCCTTGGCTTCCTGTAAGACCTCTTTCTTTACATACGTCAAAAAATCCCTCTATTTTATAGGTAACGCCACCTATTGGCTGAATTTGACCTTTTTGATTAACACTTCCTGTAACGGAAATTTCTTGATTAATAGGCAAATTAGCAAGACTAGAAAGTATACAGTATAACTCTGTACTAGACGCACTGTCACCATCAATACCGTTATAATTTTGTTCAAAACAAATTCGGCAAGATAATGACAAAGGAAAATCTTGAGCAAAATTTTCACCCAAAAATCCAACAATTACTTGAACACCTTTGTCGTGGATACTTCCGCTCATTTCAGCCTCTTTTTCGATATTTACAATACCGGCTTTTCCCATATAAGTAGTTGCTGTAATTCTTGTAGGTTTACCAAAAGTATAACCACCCATATCCATAACAGCAAGACCATTTATCTGACCGACAACGTTACCTGTCGTATCAATCATAACATCATCTTCAAGAATCATCTCATTGAGTTTATTTTCATAAAGCTGTATTCGTTGAAGTTTTTTGTTGATAGCCATATCAACATATTTTTTTGAAACCATTTCAGCATTTTCAATTTTTGCCCAAACGTTTGCTTCTTCAAGTATTTCATTAAGCTGATTAAATCTTGTTGTAAACCTGTCTTTTCTTTCAGCGATACGTGAAGAATATTCGATAATAGCACTAACGGCAGAAGAATCAAAATCAAGAGACTCTTTTTTATCAATAAAGTTTTTAATAAATTGACAAATAGCGTATTGATTTTCTGATGTTTTTTTCATTTCATAATCGAACATAGAGCAAATTTTAAAAAGTTTCAAAAATTCGTCATCATTTTCAGTTAAAAGGTCATAATAATAAGATGTACCAATAAGAATAATTTTAACATTAACTTTAACTTTTTCAGGTTTTATAGTTGCAACAGATATGCCGGCAAGCTGATATTCTTTCAAAGGCTCAATAACAAGCTCACCTGTTTTAATAATTCTTTTAAGTGCCTCCCAAGAACCAATATTAGAGAGTACATCAACGACAGATAGAATAAGGTAACCACCGTTTGCCTCGTGCAAAGCACCGGATTTAATTTTCATATAATCTGTTGTAAAGTTTCCATATTCGTTATCATATTCAATATCACCAACCAAATTAGCATAAGTTGGGTTATGACACTCAATAACAGGAGCACCCTCTCTTTCAGAGTTATCAACAATAAGATTAATTTTGTATTTTGCAAGAATATCTTCAGTATTTTTTTTAGCCAACAAAGGCATCATTAGTTGCATTGATTCGTCTTCTTCCGGTTCATCTTCGATAAACTCAGAAATGTTATCAAGAATATCCTCTTTTACGTCTTGAAGATATTTTATAACATCATCATTGAACATATAATTTTCCTGTAGTGTGCTAAAGAACCTACCAACAATCATAAGACCCGTATTATACTCAATATGGTCCATTTCTTCTTTTGTTTCTTTTTCGTATTCTTTTATTACTTGCATAATTTCAGCAGCTTTTTCTTGAACAACTTCAGACTTTTCAGAAATACTGTCTTTTTGTTCTTCTGTAAGGTCATCAAAATCATCTTCAGAAATAGTTTGACCGTCTATTATAGGCATAAAGTACATTCCGGAGTTTGTCATCTTAACACCAAACTCATATTTTTTAGCCTCTTCGGTCATTTCTTTAATAACAATATCTCGTTTCTCCTGATATGCTTTCATAATTTTATCTTTTTCATTTTCATAATCTTCAGAAACGAACGCTTTTGGTATTTCAATACTTAAAACGCTAATAACCTCATCAAAATCATCTTTAAATTTTTTACCGCTTTTAGCCGGAAATCTAAGTAATTTAGGTTTTTTAGGGTCATCAAAATTATAAACATAGCATAAATCATCAGGAACAGGCTCTGTTTTTGCAATTTCGTTTGCATATTTTTTTGCAAAAGTAGTTTTTCCGGTTCCGGGAATACCTGCAACAAAAATATTATACCCTTTAGACTTAATTTTCAAACCAAACTCAAGGGCTTCCGATGCAACATTTTGACCAATTATATCGTGAGAAGAATCAATTTCTTTAATCGAGTCAAATCCCAAATCTTCAGGATTACAAAAATTTTTAAGTTCGTCATATTTAAGTTCATAAGCCATTTTTCTCACCCCTTAATATAAAATTCAACTATAACAATAGGTTAAAACATCAATTTTCTATCATTTCTTCGGGTATAAAATATTTCCACATAATAATAGCATCTTCTTTTGTATCGGAATAATATTCCGGTCTTATTCCCGAAATACGGAAACCTTTTTTTCGATAAAGACCCATAGCTTTTTGATTTCCACGTCTAACTTCAAGAGTCAAACCAATCATTTCTTTGCTTAATGCAATTTCTTCAAGTTTTTCGATAATTTTCATACCGACACCCTGACGTCTGTAGTCTTCAGCAACAGCAATATTTGTTATATGCCCCTCATTGATAACGTGCCACATACCGCCATATCCAACAACTTTGTCTATTTCAGAATCAACAGCAACAACATAAATTGCAAACTTATTAGTCTTTAATTCTTTTTCGAAAGCAGATTTTGACCAAGGTGTAGTAAAACATTCAATCTCAATTTTGTAAATATCATCTATATGACTTTTATTTGCATTAATTACTTGTATCATTCAACTTTTCCCTTTCGTCATATTCTCTTTCGGCTTGAGATTTTCTTAAATAAGTAAGTTCAAAATCCTCTGCGTCAACGGCTTTCCCCTCTTCCAGATATTTAAAAGCAAGGGTAGCAACTGTTGAGGCTCTTTGAGCATTAGAATTTTGAGGGACAAAAAGATATTTTTCATCAAAAGCAGTTATAGTATTCTTGTGAACATCAACACCGTCACCGAGGAAAATAGCATTTTTGCCGGTTTCCTTAATTTTTTCAAGAATAACATTAATATCTTCCGCCATATAGTCGCTTACTCTTTTAAATTGATTATCTTCCCAAGTATAAAAAGCAGTGTAGACTTGATTTCTTCTTGCGTCCATAATGGGAACAATAAGACTTTCATTCATAAAGACATTATATGCAATAGCGTCAAGAGTAGGAACAGGGACAATTTTTTTATTTAATGCAAGAGATAAACCTTTTGCTGTAGCGGCACCAATTCTAAGACCGGTAAAAGAGCCGGGTCCACTTGAACAAGCGATATAGTCAACAGTATCAAGTTCAAGCTCAACCATATTTTTAAGATAATCAATCATAGGCATAATAGTCTGAGAATGTGTTTTTTTATAATTAGTTGTAAATTCAGCAATAGTTTTGTTGTCATCTACAAGTGCAACGCTGGCAACAAGAGAAGTTGTATCAATAGCAAGAATTTTCATAAAGAACACCTCTATAATTTATTCGTCAATTTTAATAATTCTGTAATTTTCGCCTTTTGATAAATCTTTTTCAATAGTAATCCATATAGCATTATCAGGAATTGCGTCTTTAACAATTTCCGCCCACTCAATAAGGCAAACGCCGTTACCGTCAAAATATTCATCAAATCCTAAGTCAAAAATTTCATCAGAATTTGCAAGTCTGTAAACGTCAAAATGGTAAAAAGGCAATCTTCCGTTTTGATATTCATTGACAATTGTAAAAGTCGGACTTGTAACATCATCTTCGATTAAAAGCCCTTGAGCAAAGCCTTTTGAAAAAATTGTTTTACCAACACCCAAATCACCGGTAAGACAAAAAACATCTCTTTTTTTTGCTTCTGTACCAAGCATAAGACCGGCTTGTTGTGTATCTTCAGGAGAAAATGCTTCTATAATCATTTCGTAACCCTTTCATAGAAAATAAAAATTTGATTTTAAAACACCAAAATTTGAGGTACACCAAAAATTTTGTTTTTCTTTCATTTTAACACAAAAAACAAAAATAAACAACAAAATATTAGACTGTCGAAAAAATTAATTTTTATCGTTATTGTCGATTTCAAAAAGCGTCGCAGACTTTTATCCGTAAGCG